>JACOTM010000056.1 GCA_016178305.1 Flavobacteriia bacterium
AGACTCTAAGACGCAAAGAATAAAAGGGCACTTGAGAATGAGATGAAAGGAGGTTTTCTATGGTTGAACTTGATTGTTTGGTCTTGTGTTTGATTGAGATGGATGAAGGGGATTAATCTTAACGCTAAGCACACTAAGACTCTAAGACGCAAAGAATAAAAAACACACTTGAGAAAGAGGTAAAATGAGATTTTCTATGGTTGAATCTATTGTTTTCTTTAAATTTGCAAAAAATCAATTTATGACAAAAGATACTTTTAGAATTGTATTTATGGGGACACCTGATTTTGCTGTTACTATTTTAGATCAATTAATTTTAGATGAATTTAACATTGTAGGTGTAATTACTGCTCCTGATAAACCCGCTGGTCGTGGTCAACAAATTTCCGAAAGTGCTGTAAAAAAATATGCTCTTTCCAAAGCGTTGAACATTTTACAACCTGTTAATTTAAAAGACGAAACATTTATTGAAGAACTTCAAAAATTAAAAGCCGATTTATTTGTTGTTGTTGCTTTTAGAATGCTTCCTGAAATTGTTTGGGCAATGCCTCCAAAAGGTACAATTAATTTACATGCCTCCATACTACCAAACTACCGTGGTGCTGCCCCTATAAATTGGGCGGTAATCAATGGAGACAAAGAAACTGGTGTAACAACATTTTTCATTGAAAAAGAAATTGATACTGGAAAGATTATCGAACGCCAAAGTATTTCTATTGGAAAAAATGAAACCGCTGGTGAGTTACATGATAGATTGATGAATTTAGGAGCTCAATTAACGACTCAAACAGTCTCTAAAATAATGAATGGAAATATTCAAGGCATACCTCAACTTGAATTAACCGAAGGAAATTTAAAACCCGCTCCAAAAATTTTTAAGTCGGATTGTCAAATTGATTGGTCAAAAAATGTACAAACTGTTCATAATTTTATCCGTGGACTTTCACCCTACCCGACTGCATGGACAGTTTTAATGGCTGGAGAAACAGAAAAATCATTTAAAATTTTCAACACAGAAACAACTGTTATTCCTTCTAAAGGTCAGCGCGCTCTCTATTCAGATAAAGATGGTATATATTTTCCATGTAATGATTTCTATTTAAAGGTAACGGAACTACAAGCGGAAGGTAAAAGAAGAATGAATTATAAAGACTTTGTAGCGGGACATGATGTACATCGTTTTCATTCCTAACTTAAATTCATTATAGAACCTTTTTATCTTAATTTAAATTAAGAATTTGCTAAGATTATATTAACAACATGTTAATAAATTAAAGACTTCTAAATGAATGCCTCGTTATTAACACCATACAATTGAAAAAAAAGACACTTTAATCAATTGTTGATTAATTTCTTTTTAAAACTAAATGTGTTTTAAAACCTTTTTAGTATGTTTGTCGCATAAACTTAAAAAATTTAAAAAAAGCGTTATGAGTACAAACAAAAAAACTGCAGGAGGTTTTTCATCATTAGTAGCCTTCTTAACTATTGTTATTGCATTAATATTAGGTGTAATTATCTTTACCTTTATTTTAGGTGAAAAAACAAATTTTGCTGATTTAGACCCAGTTAAAGGAAAACCGTTAAACTTTATGGGAACAATGTATAAAGGTGGTTTTATTGTACCAATCTTAATTGCTGTTAACTTTATCATTATTATTTTTTCTATTGAAAGATATGTTACTTTGGCAAAAAGTAAAGGAAGAGGTAAAATTGATAATTTCGTTATAAAAATCAAAAACTTATTAGAATCTAAAGAAATTCATGCTGCAATTGATGAGTGTGACAAACAAAGAGGTTCAATCGGTAATGTTGTTAAAGCAGGTTTAACAAAATATGAGCATATTCAAAACGATACAGAATTAAATAAAGAACAGAAAGTAGAATCTATCAAAAAAGAATTAGAAGAAGCTACAGCCTTAGAATTACCAATGTTATCTAAAAACTTGGTTGTAATTTCAACTTGCGCATCTATTGCTACCTTAATTGGTTTGATTGGTACGGTATTAGGTATGATTAAATCTTTCTCTGCAATGAGTCAAGGTTCACCTGATACTTCAGAATTAGCAGTTGGTATTTCTGAAGCCTTAATCAATACGTTCTTAGGAATTGCAGGTTCTGCTATTGCTATTATCATGTTCAATATTTTCTCAACTAAAATTGATCAAATGACATACAGTATGGATGAAGCAAGCTTTACAATCGTACAAGACTTTGCTGCTTCTACCAAATAAGACAAATTAGGCTATAAACAAAAAATAAAAAATTAGAAAATGCCTAAAATTAAAATACCAAAAAGTTCTCCGTCAATCGACATGACGCCGATGGTGGATTTAGCATTCTTGCTTGTAACATTTTTTATGTTAACAGCTGAACAAAGACAACCAGAACTTGTCGCTATTGACACCCCATATAGTATTGAGAAAAAAGAAATTCCTGAAAACTATGTGATTGTAGAAATTGACAAAAACGGTAGGAAATTTGTTAATATCAGTAGCCCAGAATTAAAAAAGCAGGTTATTGGTGAAATGATGAATCGATATAAATTCTCATTGACTGAAAAACAGATGGAACAATTTAATAAATTATCAAGTGTTGGTTGTGACATCAAAGTTTTACCTCAATTTCTTAGTGCTGACGAAAAACAAAGAAATGAAATAATTAAAGGCGGTATTCCAACAGATTCTTTAAACAATCAATTACGGGAATGGATAAAATTTAGTCATAATCATGGTGTTGCTGTTGGTAAAACTCTTTACGACAATGATTTTAAAGACAATAAAAAAAATCTTGACCCTGCAAATTATGAATTAAAATTCATTTTAAAGGCTGATAACAAAGCCCTTTATTTGTATGCTAAAGATGTAATTGAAACATTTAGAGATTTGGAATTAACAAATTTAAATTTTGTTACATCTCTTCAAGGTAAAGAAGAATAAAAAAAATAAGACATGGCAGAAATAGCAGATGACGGTGGCGGTGGCCACGGACATAAAGGCGGAAAGAAAAGAGCCAAAAAAGGTTCTACGCGTGTTGATATGACACCATTGGTGGATTTAGCATTCTTGTTGTTAACATTTTTCGTATTAACCTCTACATTTAGTGACCCTCAGGTGATGGCTTTGACATATCCAGCAAAACCAGACCCTAACAAACCTCAACCTCCAGAGGCAGAGATAAATAATGCAATTACTTTTTTGTTGTCAGAGGATAAAATTTATTATTATGAAAATGAGTTTCATGCAAAAGCTGAAAAAGGGAAACCCGCAACAACTTTAGAAGAAACAGATTTCAGTCATAATGGAATACGAAAATTGTTAATAGAAAAAAATTCATTAATTCTTGATAAATTAGCACCTCTTGAAAAAAAGAAGAATCAAGGTAAAATTAATGAAAAAGAAATGCTAGAAGAAGTCAAAAAAGTTAAAGAGAAATTTGCTAAAAAATCATTAAAAGTTTTAATAAAAACAGATGATAAAGCAACTTGTAAAAACTTCATTGACTTAATAGATGAATTGAAAATTTGCAACATTGGAGTTATTGCTCCAGTTGACATTATGAAAAGTGAACAAGAATTAATTAAAGCAAAAGCAAAGTAGTATGGCTATAATATATTCGATTATCGTTTTAGTAGCGCTTATATCAGTTTATGAATATATGGCAGCTCGAAGATGGCAGCAAGTTACTTCTGTTAGTAGAAATGATTTGGTTTTTGAACACCGAAATAAAGAATACGGAGCTTACGTATTACGAAAAAATTATGATAAAAGGATGGTATTGATTACCATATTGTTTATTGTATTTTTGACTGTAAATTACGGAGTTTATTATTTTATAAAAAGCATACCTGAACCACCTAAAAAGGAAGAACCTATGGATTTAACTCAATTTACAATTGAAGCTGCTCAAGATGAAAAAGAGTTACCTCCTCCTCCTCCACCAGAACCAGAAATTCCGGAAATTGAGAAAACAATTCAATTTTTACCCCCAATTGTTGTTGATCATGAAGTTGATAACGTACCTCCAATCCAAGAAAATTTAGGAGACACCAAAACAGGTACAGAAACACATGATGAAGGAACGGATGATTTCGTAATCAAAGATGAAGAAAAAAAAGAGGAAATTATTGAGAAAAAAGTAGAAATTTTTACACACGTTGATGAATCTGCTGAGTTCCCAGGTGGTTATAAAGAAATGATGAATTTCTTACAATCTAATATAAAATATCCTCAAACAGCTTTAGATGAAGGTATTCAAGGGAAATGTTATTTTAAATTTGCCGTAGGCGCAGATGGCTATATCAGTCAAGTAATTCTTTTAAAAGGAGTGCCTGATTGTCCTGAATGTGATAAAGAAGCAATGAGAGTAATCAAAACAATGCCTCGTTGGAAACCAGGTAAATTAGGTGGAAAAGATGTAAACTCTTGGTTCACAATGCCTGTTAGCTATTCTACAGGAAATTAAATTTATTTTTTAAGTTATCCCCGTTTAGTTTGCTATTCGGGGATTTTTTTTTCGCATTACAATATGACTAATAATATCGTAAATATAATTATTTTTTTAATCATACTATCTCTATATTCCATTTTAAGAGGTTATCGTTTGTATAAAGGAATAAAAGAATTTAAAATTAAATTGTAAATGAAAAATATCATAGTTACTCTACTTTTGTTTTTAACTACTTTAAACACATTTGCAAAAGACTATAACATATTCATTTACTCCAATGAATTAGAAGAGTATGTGAAAAATGTTCAAATACTCGACTATGAAAATAACCAATTATTAGGCGAAACTGATAAAAATGGTTGCTTTTTTATTGTAACAAAATTAAATAAAAATACTAAGCTCAAATTAACACATCCAAATTTCAAGGATACAACTATCTTATTTGGAAATAAGAATCATTCTGTAAATCTAAAAATAAGTGAGTTATTCAAAGAAAAAATTCGAATTGACGATTCATCTATTTATTATTTCACTGATTTTGACACTTCAAATATTATCCCTCCAAATATTACTAATCAAAACCTAACTTCAGCAGAGTTTATTGGTGGTCAATCTGCATTCAATAATTTTATAGCAGAGAATGTAAAATATCCTCAATTTGCAATTGAACAAGATATCAGCGGAAAAGTTTACATAAAATTCATTATTGAAAAAGATGGTTCAATTCTTCATGCTATAGTTATGAAAAGTGTCTCTAGGAGCATTGATAAAGAAGCGATACGAGTAATCAAATTGTCTTCTAAAAAATGGACTCCGTTAAAAATTAACGACCAACCAGTTCGATCATATTATCTAATTCCTATTAATTTTAATATTAGTTAAATCATTTTTATCAAATAACTTTTTCATCTTTTTTAAAGGAAATTAAAAAATCATTTAATATTCTCTACTTTTACCTTTTTTCCCTTCCACCATTTGATCTACTGACTGATACCCAATACCAAAGCGATCTACTAAATCATTAAACTCATTTATGTTTTCGATTGTCCTGATTCCACCGGAAGCTTTAATTTTTAAAGTTGAGTTAGCAGATACTATTTCAGATTTCATCTCTTGAACTTTTGCGATCTCTGCTCCTACTTCAACTTTTCCCGTTGATGTTTTAATAAAATCAACTCCTGCTTGAATACAAAGCTTTGTAGCTACTTTCGTCTCGTCTATACTCAATCTTCCACTTTCTACGATAACTTTTATTAAAATAGGTTCTTTGAGCTTATTTAAACTACTATGCGCTATTATTTCAATTGCCTTTAATTCTTTCTTTATATACGCTAAATTTTCAATTCTGGAATAATCCATAACTAAATCTATTTCATCTGCTCCATCTCGTATTGCTACATGTGTTTCTTGCTCCTTTTTTGCTAATGAATTCGTTCCTTCAGGAAATGAAATCACTGTACAAACTAAAATTTCAGAATCATGCAATTCTCTTTTAGCAATTGCGACATGCTTGGGCATTATGCAAACCGATTTTACTTTTAACTCCTTTGCTTTTTTACACAAATCAACAATAATTTCTTCAGTTGCAGTGTGGTCTAATAAAGTATAATCTATTTTTTGAAGTATTGAGTTTTCTAGCATAATATTATATTTAAATTCATAAAGTATCCCAATTAAGCAGTTAAGTTTTCGGATCAAAGAAATGTATATTGTTTTACTTAGCTTAATTTTTAACTAATTAAAGTTTTTTCAAATGCCTTCGTTTCTATATTGAGTTTTTTTCCTAATTGAATTACATAATTGGACAATGAGTCTATTTCGGTTTGTTTGCCTGCTTTTTGATCACGATGCATCGAAGTAGTAGTTTCAAAAGGCATTTTTTTCATTGATTCTATATATTTCTCAATTAACGAATCACTAATTGAAATTTGTTGACTTTTAGCAAGATTGCAAACTTCACTCATCATTGCTATCAGCATTTCTGTTAATTCTTTATTTTCTAGAATCTGCCCAATCGTTCTATCTTTCAACGTCGTCAAAGTAGCCAAACTTGCTATAAAAATATATTTTTCCCAAACAGCTTTATTAATATCTTCTGAAAGGCGGACATTTAAATTGGCTTTTTCGAATAAATTATAGATATACTTTACAGTTTCAATAGGTAAATCAGTTGAACCTATACAAACATAATGATTTGTTCCTGTAATTTCAATTGTTCCAGGTTCAGCAATTTTTGACACAATAAAAATACAACCATTTAAAATCTTAGATTGTGGAAATCGTTTTTTCAATTTTTCAAATGAATCTACTCCATTTAACAAGGGTAAAATAATTGTTTCATTCGTTATTGAATCTTGTAATTGTTGAATTGAATCAATTAAATCATACGATTTTGTTGCACAGATTAAAATATCAATTTCACCTATTTGGTTTAAATCATCTGTAACAAAATCAGGTTTCACGACCAATGATTGATTGTCCATTTTAAGTAACAAACCATTTTCTTTCATCTTTAGGCCATGTTCTCCTCTTGCAATGAAAACAACTTCATATTCATTCGAATGAGCATATTTATCAGCCAAAAAACCTCCGACATAACCTCCTACTCCACCAATACCGAGTATAACAATTTTCTTTTTTTTCATTTCAATAGATTGAACTTTTTCAAAGGTAGAAAATTAACTTCTAACTGTTTTTTAAAGCAAATTCATAAGCTTCTTGTATTTTCAGAAAACGCTCATGTGCAATTTTTTGATGAGCTTCATCCTCATTCATAAAACGATCTGGATGATTCAATTTCGCTAAATTTCGATAGGCACTTTTAATTTCTTCTTCCTTAGCTCCAACTTTTAGACCTAAAATTTTATACGCATTTTCAAGCATCAAAGCAGAATAATTAGATGCCATTTTAGAATTAAATTGCTGTTCCTGTTCTTGTCGTTTTTTATTTGCCTGATAATTAAATGAATTCAAAACACTTTCTAAATCAGCATTAGAAAGGAGAAATAATTGATTTACTTCTTTTAAAAAATTTAATTCATTTCCAACAATTTCACCATCAACAGACGCAATTCCAGCTAAAAAATAAACAATATTAACTTTTATGTTTTTTTCAATTGTATTAGAATTTATCCAATCTGTGACTGTTTTTACAATAATTGGTTTTTCTTTATAATAACTTGAAACCTTATGGTAAACATCAAATGAATTACCTGGAAAAAAACGCAACAAATGTCCTTGAATAAAAGCCATTTTCCTTTTTGAATCAATTCGTTCTCTCTGAATCATTACAACCGCAAGACAAATATATGCCTCAATTGTATTTTCTTGATTGGGTTTTAAATCTTGTTGAAAAACTCCATTTTTTATCGATTTATGATTGTATTTCACAAAAGCTCTAACAATCAAAAAAACAGGCGCAAAAAGGGAAACAAATGCCACTAAAAGTAATATCCATACGGGGTATTTTACAGGATCGTGAATTGGTCCACTAAAATGACTAAAACCAAATCCGTATCTTAATTGGATGACTAGATTCATAGAAGATTTTTAATTTTTGAGTATCATATAAAATGTTTATTTTCGAAATAAATTTACGGTTTTGAATTTAAAATTCAACATTTAAAAACAAAAATTAATCGTTTATTCCATATCGAAAATTAATTCTGAAATATTTTCTTCTGCGAAATATTGGTTGGCAACTTCTAATAATTCTATTGCTGTTAATTTATCAATTGATGTATAAATCTCTTCGATCGTGTCTATTTGGTTAAACAACAAAAGACTCTTGCCCAACCCCAACATTAAACCTGAGTTATTATCCAACCCCAATGCTAAATGACCTTTTAATTGTTCTTTAGCGGCACTCAATTGCAACGTCCCAAGCTTCTTTTCTCTTAAAATTTTCAATTCTTTGTAAACTAAATCAATTGATTTAGAAAGATATTTTGAGTCTGTTCCAAAGTAAACAGACCAATATCCTGTTTCAACATAGGGCGTATAATTTGCTTCAATAGTGTATGAATAGCCATATTTTTCTCGAATAGATAAATTTAAACGTGAATTTAAGGCTGGCCCTCCCAAAATATTGGTTAATAAGGTCATTCCTCTCCGCATTTCTTCGTTGTAACTTGGTGCTAAGCCCCCAATCACTGCATGTGCTTGAAATTTAGCTTCTTTGGTTCTAATCTTAAAAGGTGTTTGACCGATATAATCATTTTTTGGAACATCGTAAGATTTTAATTCACAAGACTTAAAATCCTCTTCCAATAAACTTTTCATTTGTTTCAATGGAATATCTCCTACGAATGAAATAACTATATTATTCGCCGTAAAAAAACGACCAACGTAATCTAATAAATTTTCACGTGAAAAGCTTGTAACACTCTCTTTCGTTCCTAAGATATTATTCCCTAAAGTATGACCTTTAAACAAATGAGATTCGAAATCATCAAATATTTTGTCACTCGGACTATCTAAATAGGAATTAATTTCATCGATTACAATTTCTTTTTCCTTTTGAATTTCTTTTTCTGGAAACGATGAATTTAAAGCAATATCTGCTAATAATTCGGATGCTCGTTTAATGTGATTTTTAGTAAACGAAGCATAGATACAAATTTCTTCTTTTCCTGTATAGGCATTTAATTCTCCCCCAACTGAATCTAATCGAGAAAGAATATGAAAAGCTTTTCGTTTTTTAGTTCCTTTAAAAATACAATGTTCTAAAAAATGTGCTAAACCTTCTTCGTTTTCATTTTCAAAGCGAGCTCCACCAAAAATCGTCACACCTAAGTGAGCAACTTGAGAGCTTGCATGAAGATATACAACTCTTATTCCGTTAGATAATTGAAAAACTTCAGGTTGAATTTCGTACATATTATGGATTCTTTCTAAATATTTTCCAGGAATCATTTTCTAATTCATAGACAATTCTATCATGTAAACGGGATGGTCTTCCTTGCCAAAACTCTATCAATCTAGGTTTTAACATATATCCACCCCAATGTGGAGGTCTTGGAACATGTTCTTTAAATTTATCAGCAAATTCAATTACGCGATTTTCCAGATCATCTCTTTCAATTAATATATCGCTTTGATTCGATGCCCAAGCCCCGATTTGACTTCCTCTTGGCCTACTTTCAAAATAAGCATCACTTTCAGCATCATCAATTTTTTCTACCGCTCCTTCGATTCTAATTTGTCGTTCTTTTCCAGGCCAGAAAAACAACATAGAAGCATTCGGATTTTGAGCCAAATCAGTTCCTTTATGACTGTTGTAATTCGTGAAAAATACATAATTATCATCTGCCATCGCTTTTAGATATAAAATTCGAGAGCTAGGGCGATTACACTCATCAACAGTCGATAAAACAAAAGCATTTGGCTCCATTTGCCCTGTTTCAAAAGCTTCACGATACCATTTATGAAACAAATCAAATGGTTTTTCACCATAAATACCATCCAATTTTCCATGATCAAAGTCACGGTGATCGTTTTGCATTCTCAATAGAAAATCTTCCAACTTAATAAATTTTGATTATGACTTCGACTACGCTCAGTTTAAAATTTTGAATTTTGGATTGTTGCGTAATTCAAAATCCAAAATTCATCATTTAATATTATCTTGACTATTCTTCTTCGCTGAAATCGTCATCTAACTCAGAATTTTCTTCTTCGAAATCATCATCTAAATCAGATCCTGGAGCTGTAAAAACTCTTTTTCCTGTTGGTGTTTCAATAAATTCTTCCTTTGCTTTTTCCATGACAGGTGTTCTGCTAATTTCTCTATCCAATTCTTCTTTGTAAGGAAAAACTTCTACAATAGGAGAAACAATAATTGAAGGTATTTGAAAATCAACCAACATTCCTTGCATACTCTCTTTAATACGATCATAAGCATCTTTCACTGAATGTGCAGAAACTAAGAAGTTTTGAGATACTTTTTTTGCTTTCCCTCCTTCTTCTCCCTCTCCTTCAAAAGTGATTTTTGCTTTATACCAAACTTCGCTATCTTCGTAATGAAAAATATCATGTAACTCTGTTCTAGCTATCCCAACAACATTAAATTCACCTCTAATAATTTGACCTAATTCTTCATAAATACGTGCTTCTGCATCTGTAAAGGTCATTGCTGCAAGTAAATAGGGTTCAGAAACTCTTTTAAAAGTTCCATTATCCAGTTGTTTTGTATATTTTACTTTTACTGTAAACCAATTGTTCATCTTTTCAAATATTTTAATTATTTCTTCAATTTAAGAAGAATGATTTGCCTAAAAATTGGCTACAAAGATACATAGACAATTTCATTTAATTTCACTATCTCACTTGAAATTAGCTTTTTTTTATAATTCACACAAGGAATTAAGACTCAAATATTGTTTATTTCTGAAACTACTTACTAAACTTCACTCCTTTTTGAAGAACAATATATGAATTATTAAATAACTTAACGAGTACTGAAGAGCCAAAAATAGAATATTCGGCATCTTTTTGATTTGTTATTTCAACATTTATTCCATCAACAAAGGCACTCACTCCTCCCATCACATTCCGATAAGCTATCACATTGTTTTTCAATAAATAATCTATCGGAGTAAAATTACAAATAGTTTTTACCTCATCGTTAAAATAGGTTTTAAAATAATTATTTTCGACCCACAAAATTACATCATCTTTAACTTCGAATTTAGAAGCTGAAAAATTACTAATTTTAATCGTTTCATTTGCTTTATATAATTTCAAATTATTATTCAAATCTTCATAGACTACAAAACCTCTTCCTGCATTATATTTATTCATAAAAAACGATTCAACTTCAATTAATTGACCTTTATCAAAAACAGTAAATGTCCGTGTTGTGGGGTCATTAAAAGCAACTATATCTGTACCTCCATCAAAAGTAATACTTCCGTTCCATACTCCAATATCGTATATTTTACCATTCCAAAATATTTTATAAAAATTCCCATTATCTTTAAAAACAATTACATTTTCTCCAATAAATTCAGGCATATAAATCTCATCAACAACGGTGTATAGTGGATAAATTTCCCCTTTCCAATAAACATTAACACTATTATATCTAAAATCAGAATAAACAACGATACTGTCTTTAACGACATAATCAATTGAGTTATAAGTCAACGTTCGAAGCTTTCCATCATCCCACATATTTAATGTTGGCCCGATTTGCCATGCCACCAAATGGTCTGAAACTTGGAATTTCGAATTTACATTTGCTAAGTTCATTTTAGTAGAACCATTATAAACAACCAAATTGCTTTTAAAATCCGTATATACTGCACATTCGTCACCTGCTTGCATATTTCTTATTTGTTGAAAATCTACAATTGAAAAAGCGCCGTCATGAAAATTTTCAAAATAATTATTAAAATCAATAAATGGGATAACATTTTGAGCTTTTGCCATTAATGGAATACAAAGGAAAAGGAAAATTTTTAAAAAGTTTTTCATTTGACTAAATTATTATTTTTTCATCTTTTAAAACGAATTAAGCATAAGAAATTGTCAAAATTATTTCTAAAGTAACACTTATACCGAGAAACATTGGAATCATAACTGTCAATTATCTAGCCAAAATTGTTTTCATAAATTTTACAGAAATAATAAGCCAAAAGTAAATGGGGAAAAATTTACTTATTTTTGACAAAACATTTTTATGGCAATTTATGAATTTAACGGGTTTAAACCTGTCATTAAAGAATCTAGTTTTATACATCCTCAAGCAAATGTAACTGGTAATGTGATAATCGGAGAAAATGTTTATATTGGTCCGAACGCTTGTATTCGGGGAGATTGGGGACAAATAATCATAGAAGACGGATGTAATATTCAAGAAAATTGTACCGTCCACATGTTTCCAGGAACAATTACATTACTTAAAAAAGGAGCACATATTGGGCATGGAGCAATAATCCATGGCGGAACGATTGGAGAAAATTGTCTAATCGGAATGAATTCAGTTATCATGGATGATGTAATCATTGAAAATGAATGTATTATTGGCGCACTTTCATTTGTACCAGCAAAAATGAAAATCCCTCAAAGAAGTTTGGCTGTTGGTAATCCAGCTAAAATCATTAAAGAAGTTTCAGATGAAATGATTGCTTGGAAAACAAAAGGTACTGCCCTTTATCAAACTTTGCCTGAAGAGTGCAAAACAACTTTGAGAGAATGCGAGCCATTAAGAGAAATTGAATCCAATAGACCAACACAAGAGCAGATGTTTGTAACTTGGGAAAAAATTAAGAAAATGTAAATTTTAAATGTTGCATTATGCATTTTAATTTAATTCAAAATCTATAGACAGAGCGGAGTCGAAGTCTAACATCCAAAATTAACAAATGAAAATAGGCTTACTTTCAGATACACATGGTTATTTAGACCCTAAGATATATGAATATTTTAAGGAGGTAGATGAGATTTGGCATGCTGGAGATGTTGGTTCAGTTGAAATTATTGATGAACTTCGAAAATTTAAACCAACTAGAGGAGTCTATGGGAATATTGACGATTATATTGTTCGAAGAGAATTTCCAGAATTCAATCGTTTTCAATGTGAAGAGGTTGATGTATTGATAACGCATATTGCAGGAAAACCTGGAAAATATGCAAAACCTGCTTACGATGAATTACTAAAAGGTGCTCCTAAATTATTCATTTGCGGACATTCACATATTCTTTTAGTTAAAATGGATCCAAAATTCAATATGCTTTGGATGAATCCAGGTGCTTGTGGTAACAAAGGATTTCATGCTATTAAAACGATTTTAAGATTTTCCATAACTGGTGATCGTATTCATGATTTGGAAGCGATTGAGATCGGTGGTTTCGACTAAGCTCAACCACCTCAACTAAACCCGACTAAGCTCAACCACCTCAACTAAACTCGACTAATGTCTTCCAATCCGACTAAACTCTATCATCTTTACTAAGCTCAACCACCTGAATAAGCTCTATCACCTTAACTAAAGTCAACTGCTTCGGGTAAACTCTCAACCATGACTGAAGTTCCAACTAAACAGAAGTTAACAAAGTATCATTGCAATTTATTTTTTATAGCTTATTAACACTCTGTTTTTTCTTTTTTTACATTTAAGTTAAAAATCTTTCTACAACCATTCAATTTTTTGCTTTTCTTTGCGTTAAGATGTCAATGAAGAAAATATTAACTATTCTTTTGGTCAGTTTTGGTTCAATCTCAATTGCTCAAACTGGTGGTACAACAACATTTGCTTTGCTTGATTTAGGTTATAGTGCCCGCTCAAATGCTTTAGGAACTGATTTCATTTCTGTCAAAGACCAAGATGTTAATTTAGGCGTTTCAAATCCCTCACTTTACAATACAAAGATGCATAAAACCATGGGGATTAACCAAGCTTTATTAGCTGGGGGAATCAATTACGGGATGTTTACGTATGCACATAATCTAAAAAAAACAGGTACTCTAGCGGGACATTTACGTTATATTGATTATGGAAAGATGGATCGAATGGAAGTAAACGGTACAAAATCGGGAACTTTCACTCCTACTGAATACATTCTTGGTGCTGGATTAGGGAAACAATTAAATCCTCAAATTTCAGTTGGAGCGAATCTTAATTTAATATATTCACAACTTGAAACATATAATGCATTTGGAGCATCTATAGATTTGGCTGGTTGTTATACTGTTGAAAAGCATAATTTATTAGTTACCGCATTAGTTAAAAATGCTGGTTTTCAATTTAAAAGCTATGTCAAAGGAAATCGTTCCCCTTTACCTACTGAATTCCAGATGGCAATTTCTCACAAATTAGCTCATGCACCACTCCGTTTTTCAATTTTAGCACATCACCTCATTTTACCTATCAAGTAGAAATTCTTTTATCAAAATCCATCCATTTAAGAGGCGCTTTTGATTATCATAAAAGACAAGAAATGAAAGTAAACACTCATCCTGGAGCTGCTGGATTCTCATTTGGTATTGGTTTATACTTCAAACGAATTTCAATTGATTACGGGTTTAAAATATTCTCAAAAGCAGGATTCAACAATATGCTCACATTGACTACTGATTTGTCGAAATGGAAGAAATAGATTGATAGAAGCTAGATATTAGAAACTAGATATTAGAAACTAGATATTAAAAGCTAGACTATAGGTTTAAGATTTAAAGACTTTTCACTAAAACAACTCTTAACTTTCAACCCTAAACTATCAACTTAATTATTTTCTCCAGGAATCAAATGTATTTTGTTGTGCTTTTGTTAATTTTTTCAAAGGAACAATTTTGTAGTCCATAAAGAAGTTACGATCTACTTCTGGTAGCTTTGCCTCCACTACTCTTCCTGAACGCAAAATTGTGATGACTTTGATGTCGTTATTGAAATAATTTAACCATTTATCCAATTCACCTTGGCAAGAATAACCGTTAACAGCAATTATCTCATCTTCTAACATTAAACCTCCTAATTCAGCTGGACTTCCTGGATAAAGTTGTTTGATAATGAAGTTTGCTCCATTCGGAATTGTTTTCATTCCCAATCTACCCATAGAATATTTAGTAGATGGTGTATGAATTAACTCCATTCCAATTGCATCTAGTGCTTCAGTGATTATCGATTCAAAAGGTCTATTTCCATGAATAAAGTCTTGAAAAAATTCATCAAATGAATGTCCTGCTTGATTTTCTAATTCATATTTAAAATCTGCTTCTGAAACACCTTTTCCTTTTAAATGGTAATCGAAGTATAATTTTTTCATCAAAATATCCAATCCGAATTGATTATCCGTCGCTTGAAACAACATGACATCCATTACGAAAGCTAACAAACAACCTTCAGTATAGATTGAAACTTTTCTGGCAGGCGCACCTGGAACATAACCATCCAACCAAGTATCAAATGATGATTCGGCAACTGAATAATTGAATCTTCCAAAATTATCGAAGTGCTTTTGTAACTGAGCGTTCATCTCGACTAAATAATGATTCAAATCGAAAACACCCGATTTATAAAGCATTAAGTCGCCCATATATGTTGTCACACCTTCACAAATGAATCCAAGCTGAGAATAATTTTCTGTCTTGAAATCATACGGAAACATCTCAATCGGTCGAATCGCTTTTACGTTCCACGTATGATATAATTCGTGCGATGAAACTCCTAATAAACTAACATATCCATCATTAAACACATCATAACTTGGCCCTAACAAAATCACTGTTGACTTGCAATGTTCAACACCGTGATAAGCTTTATAAGGAACAATTTGAAATAAGAAATGGTATTCAGGAACTGGAAATTCTAAATATTTTTTGATTTGAATTTTCGTAAACGCTTTAAAATCCTTTATTAATTTAGGCCAATTTGGTTTTACTTCGCCATTCATCCATAAATGAAAAACGATTCCTTCAACTTCGTATTGATTGTATTGTAATGTTTCCGAACAAATAAAAGGTGAATCTGCCAATTCATCAAAATTTGTTGCAACTAATTTTCCCCCTTCTTTTGTCAATGATGTTGCTACTTTCCATTCTTTTGGAATAATTAATTCAATTTCAGCAACTTCTTCTTTCGTATCTACTGTATAAACACAACAGTTTACGGGGTTTACATACAATTGATCAGCATTCAAGTACGTCGAACCTGCATTTAAATCTATTGCGTAATAATTGTATTCAACTCTGATTGAAGTACACTCTTTTGTATCAACTTCCCAAGCATCTTTTGAGATTTTCTGAAAAGCAACACGTTTATTATCTTGATTAAAAATCTTAAATCCTTTGACATTTTTAGCAAAATTCCCTAATTCATATCGACCTGGTCTCCAACTTGGTAAATCTACAACTGTCGTCTCGTTTTTAACATCAAATGTAGCTTTGATTAAAATGTATTGTTGTGTTGGATTGTCTATTGAAAAAGTATATTTTACTGCCATGTTATTCATCTTTATAGGAAGCAAAGTTAATAGTAAAAATATTTATATGCTTTTATTTTGAATTTTTCTTTTTGTGCCAATTAATCGGATTGTTTTTAATGTAATTTGTAATGTTTTGATAGGCTTTTTCGTCTCTAATGATGCTTTCGTAATAGTTTCTTTGCCAGATTTTGGAATTTGGGGCGAATTGCAATTCGCCCGTACTATTATTTTTCCCTAAAATTATTTTAGGGGATTCTTCTATTAGAAAATCTTTAATTTTTTTAGTTGTGGCTATTTTATAGCCTCTGATAATTGATCCAATTGTCTGTGAAGGAGATTTAAAAGCTCCTATAGATTGTTTATTTTCTCCTTTTTGGTAATTAATTTCAAGAATGGCGTGAAAGTGATCTGGCATGATTATAAATTCGTGAAGACTAATATTATCTCTGACATTAGCTGTGTTTAGCCATTCATTATGAGCTATTTTTCCTAATTCATTTAAAATCATATTTCCTCCTATGATTTCTCCGAAAATCTGTTGTTTATTTTCAATGCAAAGTGTAATGAAATAAAGTCCTTGTTTAGAATAGTCATAATTTTTCAATCGAATCGATTTACGATGATGTAAGGCTGGGTTAAAGTTCATTTTTACTATTTTTCACTTTAAGTTAATGAAAAATATCTTTTTTTTTAATTATTTATTCTTATAATTTTATTTAATAGTTTTCAATTTTTTAAAATTTCAACGATTGAATCCCAATTCCTTTCACATCAACTAAAAACAAAGTGTTTACTTTTTCAAATTGATTCAGAACAATTTGCGTCACTAAATCAGCCATATATACTCCTACAATTCCAGGAACATAGCCCATTACTCCATTTTCCGAACAACTTGGAACATCTTCGGCATTTGGTGGTTCAGGAAATAAATGTCTTAAATTTTTACTTCCATTTAAATTGAAAACCGCTAACTGCCCTTGATAACCTAAAATACTTCCGTAAACCAATGGCTTTTTCAATTTGACACAAATATCATTTACAATATAGCGAGTCAAAAAATTATCACAACCATCTACAATAATATCATATTTATTAAAAATATCTTCCGCTTTTTCTTCTGATAACAATACTGGAAAAACTTGAATATCTATAAATGGATTTTGTTTTGATAATTTTTCTCTGGCTACTTCTGTTTTTAAACGTCCTACATCTTCTGGACCATATAAAATTTGTCTGTGTAAATTAGAAACCTCAATCGTGTCAAAATCAACGATTCCAATAGAACCAATCCCCATCGAAACCAAATATTGCAAGATTGGACAACCTAAGCCTCCTGCACCTATTATCAATACTTTAGCTTGTTTTAATTTCGTTTGTCCAAGCAAGCCAACATCTTCAAGCATTACTTGTTTATTGTATCGGTTAAATTCTTCTTTTGTAAGCATTATTAAAAGAGGTTTTACTATTTATTTTCTTCTTCTGTATCCAATGAATTTTGTGCATTCATAGAACTTACAACTTTTCTTCCAGTTTTTGCTTCCAAAGATAATCTTGCAACTTTCGCAACATCCCCCCCTTGTTTTGCAACCTTTTTACTTTCGATTAAATTTTTCGGTTGTATTGATTGAGAAATATCTTTGGTAGAAGCCTCTGCTAACATATTAAGAATAAGCTCTGTATTTGTCATGTTATCTCTGAGATTTTCTTTTTTTAACCCCTTAAGTATTTTATACTCTTTCGTTGTATTTCCAGACCAAGTCTTTGTAATAATATCTGTTAATGTGGCAAATTGACTACCTTTTTTTATGCCAACTCTTTTCCATTCATCAGTTAGTTCTTTTCTAATTTCAATGCTTTTTAGTCGTTGATTTATCCAATTTTCAGAATATCCTAAATTCAAATAATTTTCTAATGCTCTATCTATACTTATTTCAGGATCATGCATTTCATCTAATCGTTCACTTCCAACTTCCGCTAACCAAAGTTTAAACGGTTCTGCTTTAGGAGAAGGGATACTTTGTATCAGTCGAAATAGTTGTTCCGTATGTGCCACATCTGTCAATCGCATTTTACCATCTTCAGAAAGTAGTTTCAACTGGTTACATTTTGTAACCGTTTCATTCCCTTCTTTTAAAAGCCTATATTTTAATACTTTCCAATAATTTCGAGCACTTTGATAATTCGACTGCTCCGTTAGTAAAGCTACAACATCAATAATAGAAAAATACCATATTTCCTCATCTTGATTCCAAACTGAACGAACAACTTTATCATTAAATATTTTAATTGAATTCATAACTAAGGTTCTTTTTGATTAATTTATAAACTAATTTACGATTATTTTTTAACCTTAAAATCATACTTATTAAAAATTATTCAAAATTTATCCCAATCCTTATAAACTGGTTCGTACCCTTTTCCTTTTATCAAATCGGCAATTACTTGAACGCTTCTTTCATCACTAATTTCAAACTGTTCCAAAGATTCTGGTTCGACTGCATAACCACCTGGATTTGTTTTGGAACCTGCACTCATAGAAGTTACCCCCAATGGAATTACATTGTTTCTGAAATGTTCTGATTCTCTTGTTGAAATCGATAACTCAACATCTTCATTGAACAAACGATAAGCCGTCAATAATTGAACTAAATGCTTGTCAGTTACAATGACATTCGGTTCTATAATACCTTCTGCCGGTCGCATTCTTGGGAATGAAATTGAATATTTCGTCTTCCAAAATTTCTTTTCTAAATAATCCAAATGCACCGCACAAAAGAATGAATCTACTCTCCAATCTTCTAAACCTAAAAGTACTCCTAATCCAATTTTATGAATCTCTGCTTCCCCTATTCTATCTGGAGTTTCCAAACGAAAATCAAAATTTGACTTTTTCCCTTTGGTATGATATGTTTTATAAACTTCTTTGTGATACGTCTCTTGATAAACCAAAACAGAATAAACTCCTGCTTCGTGAACTTTTTTATATTCTTCAACACTTAATGGCTGAACTTCAATCGAAATATTTGCAAAATGAGGTTGAATTATTTTTATCGCATTCAAGAAATAATGAATGTTTACGGTGTAATTTGCCTCGCCTGTAACCAATAAAATATGGTTGAAACCTTCTTTTTTTATCGCTTCTATTTCTTCTAAAATTTCAGCATCTGAAAGTGTTTTACGTTTCACTTTATTGGTCAAACTAAAGCCACAATATGTACAAATATTATTGCATTCATTACTCAAATACATCGGAGCGTACAACTGAATTGTTTTTCCGTAACGCTTTTGAGTTAAAGCATTCGATTTTGCAGCCATCTGTTCCAAAAATGGTTCAGCAGCGGGAGAAAGTAAGGCTTTAAAATCTTCTAAAGTAACCTTTGAAGTTGCCAATGCATTTTCAACATCTTTCGCTGTCTTGGAATAAATCGATTCTTTGATTTCGTCCCACGAAAGTGAATTGAATATTTCTACGAAATTAATCATTTAAAAAAGCTGTTAAAGGACTTGAAGCAATCGCCGTTGATTGAATTAATCCTAATTTTGATTCATACGCTAATCTACCTGCCATAACTGCCATTCTAAAAGCTAAAGCCATATTTGCTGGATTTTCTGCTACCGCTATAGCCGTATTCACTAAAACTGCATCAGCACCTAATTCCATTGCTTTTGCCGCATCTGATGGCGCTCCAATACCTGCGTCAACAATAACAGGAACTCGACTTTGTTCAATAATAATTTCTAAAAAGTCAATTGTTCTCAGGCCTTTATTTGTACCAATTGGAGAACCTAAAGGCATTACTGCTGCTGTTCCTGCATCTTCTAACAACTTACACAAAACTGGATCAGCGTGAATATATGGCAAAACGATAAATCCTAATTTTGCCAATTCTTCCGTCGCTTTTAACGTTTCGATTGGATCAGGTAATAAATACTTTGGATCTGGGTGAATTTCTAATTTCAACCAATTTGTCTCTAAAGCTTCTCTGGCTAATTGAGCAGCAAAAACAGCTTCTTTAGCATTTCTCGCTCCTGAGGTATTCGGTAATAAATTTATATTTTGAGGTAAATGAGCTAAAATCGAATCCGTATCGGTTTCTAAATCTATTCTTTTCAATGCAACTGTCACTAATTCAGAACCTGAACTAATAATCGCATCTTGCATTAATAATGATGAACCAAATTTTCCCGTTCCTAAAAATAAACGTGAATTAAATTCTTTGTCTCCTATTTTAAGCGAATTCATAAAGCATTTTATTTATTTGTTCAACAATCTCTTTTTTATTATCTGAATGCGTTAAAATTCCTGATAACGCAATGCCACTTATTCCTGTTTTTAGAATAGTTGAAATATCAGCAACTTCTATTCCACCAATAGCAATGATTGGTGTTTTTCTTTGCTCTTCGTTCAATTGATTAATTAATTTTTTGTATCCTTCTAATCCTAAAATCGGGCTTAATTTATCTTTTGTTGTCGTAAAACGAAATGGACCTAAACCGATGTAATTACATCCTTCATTTATCCTTTGAATCACATCTTCTAACGAATTTGCTGTTCCTCCAAAAATTTTATCCTTCCCTAAAATTTCTTTGGCTTTTTGAATTGAAGTATCTGTCAATCCCAAATGAATTCCATCAGCATCGATTTTTTTAGCCAATTGAACATTATCATTTAGAATAAAAACTGCTCCAAATGTTTTACATAACTCTTTTACTTTTAAGGCCGTTTCTTCAACTACTTCTTCTGTAAAATTTTTCATTCGCAGTTGAATCCATTTCCCTCCTGCTTCCAAAACTTGTTGGCAATTCAAAAAATGTTCTTCAGCTGTTTGACCTTGTGATATATATTGTAATTTATACATTATGATACGCTAAAAGTGTGTGATTACTCTCTAAAATTTTCTCCAAATACAGTTTTGCTCTTCTACAAGATTCGTTTAACGGAAAATCTAAAGCTAAATTTGAAGCAATAGCTGCCGACAATATACAACCTGTTCCGTGTTTTGAAAAAGTACTTTCTTTACTCGGTGGAAATTCTGTTACAACAATATTTTCATATAGATAATCAAAACCTTTCTTATCCAAACTATGACCTCCTTTTAAATAAACAGAACAAAATTTCGCTAATTCCTCCACTGCAATTTCATTATCAGACTGACCTGTAATCCATTTAACTTCATCTAAATTCGGAGTAATTAAGTAACATTCTTTCAATAAATTATAAAACAACTCTTTAGAAGAAAAATCAAACAAATCAAATCCTGCTGATGCCTTAAAAATTGGGTCAACAATAATTTTAATTGTCGGATAGTTGATTTTCAAAAATTGAATGATTCCTTCAAAATAAGTTAAGTTTGGAAGTATTCCAGTTTTTACAACTTGAACCGGATATTTCGCTAACAATACTTTCATCGCCTCTAAAATATCCTCCAATTTTTCCCAACGAACACCCAAAAATTGATCTTCGGTTTGTAATGTTATACTTGTACAAACGGATAAACCATAGGTTTTGTTCTGTTCAAAGGTTTTGATATCAGCTGTTAAACCCGCACCATTAGTTGGATCGAATCCTGCAATTGTTAATATGTAAGGCCTATTTTCTGACATTCGTTATTTATACTTTCAAAAGTTGTTAACTGATTTTCTGCTTCCCAAATTGTTCCACAAAGTGCTATTCCATCGAATCCTTTTTCAAAAACTTGACGGTAATTGTTTATTGTTATTCCTCCAATACCTATCAATTTCGTTGTCTTTTCATTTTTGAACTTAAAATCAACTTCCTTTTCTGGTTTGTATCCTGGTTTAGAAATACTCTCGAAAACTGGTCCATAAAAAGCATAGTTAAAAACACCGTTTAATTGAAAATAGTCTTCCTTTGAATGAACAGAAGTTGAATAAATCATACCTGAATTTTTCATTTTTTCAAAATCTGACTCCTTTAATTTTAAACGATCAACTTCCTTAAAATGAAGACGATTAATTCCAAATTCTAATCCTAACTGATGTTCTTGATGTAATACAATTCTCGATAAATATTTTTTCTCTATATCTTCTAATAATTGTCTTATTTCCTCCAATTGAGTATTCGGTTTTCGCAAATGAAACAAAGTCAAACCAGCAGCAAACAATGAATTAATTACCGCTGATTCGCTTTCAATTTTTGTTGGACTTGAGACTACTATTAACATTATTTAATCAATTTAAATTCACATTAATTCTTTTAATTTATCTATGTCAGGTAAAATATTCTTATACTTTTCAGGTAAATCATCCGAAGTTTTATATGTTACAACGCCAATTGGTTTACTCGTATCTCTAAATGCAAATTCGACAATTTTATTATTTTTCTCTTTACAAAGAATTATGCCAATTGAAGAATTTTCGTGATCTTGTTTTACATATTCATCCAATGCAGAAAGATATAAATTCATTTTACCGGCATATTCCGCCTTGAACTTCCCCTTTTTCAATTCAATCGCAACTAAACTTTGAATTTTTCGATTAAAAAAAAGTAAATCGATAAAAAATTCTTCCTCTTCTACTATTAATCGATATTGATTTCCTATAAAACTAAAATCAGCACCAAGTGCCATTATGAATTTCTTTATATTTTGAAGTATTTCTCGTTCAAATACTCGTTCATCAAATTCTTCATCAGCATCTTCAATATTGATAAAATCTAATAACATTTCATCTTTAAACGATAAAAGTGCTTTGTTCTTAAAAATAGGTTCTTGAATTGTTTGATCAAAATTTGTTGACATTTTACCTATCCGTTCAAATGTGTTATTTTTAAGATTACGTTTTAAAGTGTCAGCATTCCAAAATAAAGTTGCACATTGTTCTATATAAAACAATCTAGCTTCTAAATTATCACTCAATCTTATTATTTCTCGATGTTGAGTAAAACCAACTTTAAAAAAACAGGTCAATAATTTATTTTTCAAATCGGCAGTTGGTAACTGTCGAATTAATAATTGACTGTTAAACAGTGTTTTAAAATCATTTTCATCAAAAATAAAATCCTCTAAAAAGCTCCATTCTTCATAAAAAATACGCATATTCTTTATATTCGTAGAAGAGAATCCTCTTAAACCTGGTAATTCTTGTTGTAATTCATTTGAAATAACATCTATCGCACCTTTTCCCCAATTTTTATGTCGAGTATTAAATGAAACATATTTCCCAATATTAAAATACAAGCTTAACAACTCTTTATTTACAAGTGTTGCTGCACGGTATCGACTCTGTAGAATCGCTCCTTTTATTTCTTTAACTGCCGAAATATATGTTACTTCTTCCATAAATCTTTACATCTTAAATCATTTAGTTTTTTTTAGATTAAAGACTTTTAGACATTAGACTTAAATCGATAACATTCATAAGTCTAATATCTAACATCTAAAAATCTAATGTCTAATTAAGAATAAATCTCTGTTCCTTTTGCTTTGAATTCTTCTGACTTATCAAACATTCCTGCTTCTGCATCATCACGAATTTCTTGACTGATTTTCATTGAACAGAATTTTGGTCCACACATCGAACAGAAATGCGCCACTTTTGCACCTTCTGCTGGTAATGTTTCATCGTGGTATTCTCTTGCTGTATCAGGATCTAAGGAAAGATTAAATTGATCTTCCCATCTGAATTCGAAACGAGCTTTACTCAAGCAATTATCTCTGTATTGTGCTCCTGGGTGACCTTTCGCTAGATCTGCTGCGTGGGCTGCTAACTTATATGTGATAACTCCCACTTTTACATCTTCTCTATTTGGTAATCCTAAATGTTCTTTAGGTGTTACGTAGCATAACATTGCTGTTCCATACCAACCAATCATAGCTGCTCCAATAGCTGAAGTAATATGATCGTAACCTGGCGCAATATCAGTCGTCAAAGGTCCTAATGTATAGAAAGGAGCTTCATGACATTCTTTCAGCTGTTTTTCCATATTCACCTTGATCAGGTGCATCGGAACATGGCCGGGTCCTTCGATCATGGTTTGCACGTCATGCTTCCACGCGATTTTCGTCAACTCCCCAAGCGTTTCGAGTTCGCCGAACTGAGCTT
>JACOTM010000002.1 GCA_016178305.1 Flavobacteriia bacterium
AAATAATTGACCTCTAATTTTCAAATTAATAATTTGTAATTTAGAGCATGCAAAAAAATAAAAATTTAAAAAATTGTATCTCAACTATCTTTCTACTATTTTTTGGATGGGTAATTTTTATAATTTTTATCTTTATTAATGGTGAGAAGTTAAACTCAAATTCAAAATACATTGCAACAAATTCTTCTATTATTTCTGTAATCAACTTAGAATCGTTACTTAAAGAATCACTAAAGCAAATATTTATTAAAGACCAAAATGCTAAAGTATTAAGAACACTTCATAATTATATTTCAATTACTAAGAATAAATCGAAAGAAGATTTAGGTATCGATTTTTTATCCAATGTAATTTGTTATTCAATACCATACAAAGAAGGTGAAATACTAACTTTTTCATTTAATTTATATGACAAGGAATTATTCAAAAAAAATATTCAAAAAAACACATTCAAAAACAGTTGCTTTTTATTAAAAGAAGATGTTGGAATGTTTTTTTACTATCGATCAAAGAACAAAAGCACCACTATTTCAACGAAAGAATTAGAGTTATATGTTCGAACGAAATTAACATTCAAAAAATTAAAACCCGATTCACCTAAAACTAAAAAGACAATTCTTCAAGCTGAAATTATTCATTCTTTTTTTGCTCCCGAAATAGCTATTATTCATTCCGATTTCTATACCGAATTTTACGATAATGGTTTAAAATTTAAAGGACAAATTAATTTAGCGAGTGTAAAAAAGAAAACCGAAAATTGTACTTTTATAAAACCTGATAAAAACAAGTTTCATTTTCAAACAAACTATTTACCTCAAAAAATAACTGATACACTGAATAATATTATTGAGAAAATTCCATTTAAAATTCCTCACTTAGTAAGTTTTTCTATGAATTATAATGGAATAAATTTTGAGAACATCAACAACGAATTAGCTTTACTCCCTGATTTTGATGTCGTTTTCTCTACTAAAACCCCTTTTTCAATTGATTCTTTTTTGATTGAAAATGCTTCAAAAATATATGGTGAAATGAAATTTATTAATCATCAGTTAATTTTAGGTAAAGAACGATTTTATGTGAAACAAATTGAAAAAAATATTATTTACATTGGTAAAACCAAAAATCCAATATTCGAAAAAAAACAGAATCACATAGTCTTTGAAATATCTGGAAATTTAAACAGTTTATTAAATATAAAAGGAAATAAATTTATTGTATCTATTGTCAAAATGTCACCTTTTTATAAATCGCTTGGGAATTTTATTCAGCATACTGAGCATTCAAATTTCAAACTCATTCGAAAAAAATCGAACGAATTAAAAATAAATGGGCAATTATTATTTAAATCAAACCATTACCCTGCAAGTGAAATTTTAATGCTCATATTAACAAGTGGATTATTGGAAATAAACTAAAATGAGTAATTATTTGAAATATATCTTCTATTTAATTCAATAGGAATCAATCAAAATAAAATATTCCCAATTATTTATTGTACTTTTACATACAATAGTAGGTTTAAATTCTTCCAAGTAAAACTTTATTCATAATAAGCTATAAAATTGGTTATGTTCGTGAATTAATTACAGCGTTGTATTTATTTTTTCTATTTTCTATTCAAAGTGAATAGATATACACAATTATATAATAAGTGAATGGCGAAGTCGCAAGAAACCTTTGGAAAAAAAGAAAAAGAAGCTAAACGTTTAAAAAAACGTCAAGATAAAGCAATCAAACAACAAGAAAGAAAATCAACTTCTACATCAGGTGGAGGATTAGAAAGTATGATGGCTTATGTAGATGAAAATGGATTCATTACGGATACTCCACCAAATCCAGCAAATAAGAAAAAAGTAATTGCTGAAAACATTGAGTTAGGTGTCCCAAAAAGAGAAATGGAAGATCCTATTCGAAAAGGAAAGGTTGAATTTTTCAATGATGCAAAAGGTTTCGGGTTTATTAAAGATTTAGAAAATCAAGAAAAATATTTTGTTCATGTTAATGGACTTCTTCAAGAGATTAAAGAGAATGATAATGTTTCATTTGAATTAGAAAGAGGAATGAAAGGCCTAAACGCTGTCAGAGTTAAAAAGATTTAAGGTTTATTTATTGAACACTGAAGAGGCTATCCATTTGGATGGCCATTTTTTTTGAATCGTAATAATCTTGATTTTAATAAAGTCTGAAAACTCGTATAGAATAAAAAATGAATTTATACACCTAATTTATACGCTCCTCTTTCGGAACAAATAATAATAGAATCAAACCTACAACAAAGAAAAAAGCGACAGATATTATAGAAAATCTAATTGATCCTGTTAGATGTTCCATTAAACCAAAAAATACTAAACCCAATACGATTCCTAATTTTTCGGTTACATCATAAAATGAAAAATAACTTGCATGATCGGTTGTTTCTTGTGGTAAAAATTTTGAATATGTTGACCTAGCAATTGCTTGTACCCCTCCCATCACTAGTCCAACTAAAGATGCTAAAATATAAAATTCAACTGGTTGATGAATTATAAAAGCATAGCAACAAATAACAACCCAAATAGATACTGAAAGTATTAATGTTTTAATGTTTCCAATTTTTCCAGATAAGCGAGACATTAAAAATGCACCTAAAGCACCTAAAATTTGAATCAATAAAATTGCAATTATTAATCCTGCACTTCCATCACCACCAGGCCAATTAATTTCTTTGTTTGCAAAAATAGTCGCCATCAACATAACAGTCTGTACACCAGTATTGAAAAAGAAAAAAGAAGAAAGATATTTTTTCAATCGATGCGTAGTTTTAAATACCTTAAAAACAATTTTCAGCTCTTTAAATCCCTTCCATAAAATGCCTTTTTCTTGTTTTTTATTATAAACATTATTGGGCAATACACGAAAGGTTATTTGACTAAACCCAAGCCACCAAATGCCGACAAATAAAAAACTATATTCAGCTGGTTGGTTTAATAATTTAATCCACAACAAACATAGAATCAATAAAATCATCGCTCCAAAATACCCCATTGAAAAACCTCGTGCTGAAATTTTATCATGTTCTTCTACTTCAGCAATTTCAGGAAGAAAGGCATTGTAAAAAACCAAACTATTCCAGAATCCAATACTTGCAATAAAGACAAAAAACATTCCTAATTCTAAAGGAACATTTTTAAACCAAAATAAAGAGATACAAGCGGCAGAACCTAAATAACAAAAAAATCGAAGAAATTTTTTCTTTTTCCCAGAGAAATCTGCAACCCCAGAAAGTAACGGTGATAATATAGAAACTACTAAAAAAGAACAAGCTAAAACAAATGAAAACAAAACAGAAGAAGATATTTTCATTCCAAAAAACTCAACAGTTACCTGAACATCTTTCGGTAATTCCATTGTGGAAGCTTCTTCAAGGCTAACGTTAAAGAATTGTGCTTTAAACCTATTTTTGGTCACAGCATCATAAAAAATAGGAAATATTGCCGATGAAATAACTAAATTGTAAACTGAATTTGCCCAATCGTAAAAAACCCAACCATTTATTATTTTCTTATTTCCTTTTTCCATAAATTTTTAACCGTTATTTATTAACCGTTTCTCCTTTCACATATTCTTTTAAATAAGTAAAATAAGATGATAATTCTCCATTTAATGTAGTTTCACTTCCCCTATCGATAATCAGATCTGGATCTTCGATAAACATAGCTGGAAAAATATATTTCAATAATGTATTTCCAAAATCTTCAGAAGCATCTAATGGTAATTCACAAGGTAAATTGTCAACTGCCATTACAGCAATTACTCCTTCTTTCAACATATCATCTTCTGATTCTGTAATTGGATTGTAACCATAAATAGGATCTATTATGGTACTTGGTCTAATCGTACAACCAATCGCTGAGTCAATATCACATGAAATATCTGCAACAACAGACAATCTATTATTCGGGTTTTTCAAATCTTGTCTTGTAATGATATACGGTGACTTATCACTCCAAAAATGACAAGGGATATACATATCTGTATTCTCTAAAAATCGAGAGAAAGTAGATTTATATTCGCTTGGATTTGTATAAAAATCTTTTTTATCAAAAGGTTTACCATCTTTACGACCATAATAATCTTCAACTTCTAACTGAGTAAAAATGGGTTCATTAAAAGTACCTGCTAAATATTCTTCAGGAGAAACTTCTTTAATTGGTAATAAATCCATGATTTCTCTGGCACCATTTCCTACACGTCCAAATCCAGTCAACACAATTCGTGTATCTGCTGGGAGAACAACTTTTTTCAATTCTTCTTCAACTTCGATTCGATTTGAACATTGATTGGCATGTTTCAACGTATATAATTTATGTTTTAAACCATAAGTTAAAAAACCATTGTAAGTACCAACAATTCCGGCATACCTTCCAAATCCAATAATTCTTTTATTTTCTTTGTTTTTTAATGCTTCGTAATCAATCAATTGAATATTCTTCTCTAAAATTGCTTGTAATAATTTTCGATTATAACTTTGTTTTTTTAAAGTATGTGAAAAGAACATGAATTTTTTATTCGGAATCAAATCGCTAATATTCACTTCTTTGACACCTGCAATAATTGAACATTCAGTTAAATCTTCTTGAACAGTTATTCCTTCGGCAATATATTCATCATCTTTATAAGCCCTTATTGGACTCGGTTGAACGATTATCTTAACATTTGGAAATTTTGCTTCCAGCTGTTTACATTGCTTTGGTGTCAGAGGAACTCGTTTATCTGGTGGTACCTTTCCCTCACGAATAATTCCTAATTTCACGTTTTTCATATCTCTAAACTAAAACTATAATACTTTACTAATTAATATAATAAGGCGAATAACTTTATTTTCATTATATCATTCGCTATCCTTTTACTATGAATTCAATGGTTCTTTTAATAAATACGAATCTATAAATTCTCTTACACAACCTTCTCCTCCTTTTTTATTCAATATAACATCTACATGTGTTTTCACATTATCCACGGCATCTGACGGACATGCTGAAAAACCAATATTTTTTATAATCTCTAAATCATTCACATCGTCACCAACCATGGCAACATTTTCATGTTGTATATTCAGTTTTTCACAAATATCGTTTAATATCTCCATTTTATTTTTCCTTCCGACATAAAAATGTTGAATTCCTAACATTTCAGAACGTGCTCGAACCATCTCTGTTTTAAACCCCGAAGATATTATTGCCACTTGAAAATCGCTTTTCGTTAAATGCAAAATTGCCATTCCATCTTTGGTATTGTATTTTTTAAATTGATCTCCGTTTTCGGTAAAATACATACCTCCATCTGTCATTACACCATCAACATCTAAAACTAAAAGTTTGATTTTTTCTAATTTTTTCTTCCAAAATTCCGTTTTGAACATTGGTTTAAAAATTAATGAATGTAAATCAATATTATTTTCTTCAGCTACAGCCTGTAAATCAAAAATAGACATTTCCATTACATTCTCAATCCCAAAATCTCCTAAAAAATCCTGAAACTCAACACCATATTTGGAACATATCCCTTTTATATTTTGATCTAAAAACACTTTTTCTTGAATTTTGAATTATTAACTATGGAAATGGAGATACATTAATCTTAAGTTATTTATATCATTTTATATCCTACACTTGCTGCAACTGGTCTTAAAGATTCTAACAATGCTTTAAATTCAGCATGATTCAATTGTTGTGAAGCATCTGATTTGGCTACTTTTGGATTTGGATGTGCTTCTATTAGCAAACCATCAATTCCCATTGCAACACAAGCTCTTGCTAAAACTGGAACTCCATAAGCATACCCCATTGCATGACTTGGATCTAGAACAATTGGTAAATTCGTTTTTTCTTGTAACCAAGCAACTCCACACAAATCTAAAGTAAATCTTGTTCCTGTTTCAAAAGTTCTTATTCCTCTTTCACACAAAATAACATTTTCATTACCTCCAGACAAAACAAACTCAGCAGCTTGAACAAATTCTTGTAAAGTAGTACCAAAACCTCGTTTAATTAACACTGGTTTTTGTGTTTTTGCACATGCTCTCAAAATCCCTTGGTCATACATCGCTTTTGCGCCCACTTGAATAACATCTGAATATTCAATAACATCTTGAATTTGAGTAGCATCTCTAACTTCTGTTATTACATTCAACCCATATTCTTCACGCATTTTAGCTAATAGTTTCAAGCCTTCCAGCTCCATACCTTGAAAACTATAAGGGCTTGTTCTCGGCTTGTAACACCCTCCTCTTAAAGTACTTAATCCTAATTCCTTTAATAATTCTGATGATTGTCTAATTTGTTCTTCTGATTCTACAGAACATGGACCACCAATTAAAACCGTATTTTTGGTATCTCCTCCTATTGTGATTCCTCCAATTTTAACTACTCGTTTTACTGCTCTAAAATCTTTTGATGCTAATTGTATATCATTTCCAAACACCCAAAATTCTGCTGTTTTATCTTGAAGATTTACAGGAACTTCTTTCACTCCAGACCCCGTAATTAAGAAATTTTCGTTGTTTGAAATAATGTGAAATGCTTTATTTTCAGATGCTAATTGATGTACTTCATTAGCCGTTATTGTATTTTTTAATTGAATAATCATAATTCACTTTTAATCAGATTTACAAAAGTAACAATTCCTGATGCTTTTCCATCTATTTTTAACACTGGCAAATACATTATTGGAAAAGAACAACTTTTTATTAATTTCAATAAATCAAAAACAGTTTCATTTTCAAGTATATACTTCGGATTTCTATTAATTATTTCTTCAACATTAATTTGATTTAAATCTGAAATTGAACTTAATAATCCTTTTCGAACGTCAGCATTTGAAATTAATCCTTTAAAATTTTGTTCTTCATCCACAACCAAGCAAAATCCTAAATTGCCTTTTTCAATCGATAATAATACTTTTTCTAGAGTCAATTCACTTTCAGAAACTACAGGTGATTCACTTAAAGGAATCATGAAATCTTTAACTTCAAACTCAGACTCTACCTCTCTTTTCGTTAGATTCATTAAAGCATGTCCAATACTCGGAGCATTAAACAAATAAGAACCAGAAACAGAAGAACTGACCCCCATATTGCGTAAAATAAATGATACTTCTGCATTTACTCCCCCGTCAACATGAATTGATTTTCCTGGATATAGTTTCCTGAAATTACGTATTTTAGAAAAATTATAAGTATCAAATTTACCTCCGCTTTGACCAGGAATGGTTGCCATAATCAAAATAAAATCAAATTCTTGATATGCTGTAAAAACGTTTATATCTGTTGGTGTAACAATTGCCAATCCTTTTTTTCCTTGAATACAATCTGGAATTTCTAATGGTTGCTTTAAATCTTCAAATTGAAAAGTAAGGTATTCAACAGGGTTTTCTTCAAGTAAGGTATAATATTTTGAAGGTTCTTCAGTAATAATATGTAAATCAATCGGTAAATCACACCATTGCCGAATCATTTTAATATCTTCAAAAACTGAAATATCATCGTTACAATCTACATGCAATAGTTCAATTTGATGTTGTTTTAAATCTTCAATCACCTCTTTAAGTGGTCTTTTTTTATCACTATAGATAGATGCCGATATTTTCATTTAATTGTTTTATTTTTTTGTCTCGTAAAGATAAGCAATTTGTGAAATTACAATGAAAGAATTCTAATTCAATTCTTATTTTTAATTTTGCCTTATGAATAAAAACCAAAACATTACAAATCAAGTTTATATTGGATCTGAAAACAGAGCTAGTTTAATTGATTTAAATATTCCAGAAAACTTTAACAATCAATTAATTATATTCATTCATGGGTATATGGGGTATAAAGATTGGGGTTGTTGGAATTTAGTAGGACAACATTTCTCAAATTTAGGTTATGGTTTTTGTAAATACACTGTTAGTCACAATGGAGGGACGGTAGAAAACCCAATCGATTTTACTGATTTAGATGCCTTTTCAATAAATACCTACTCCAAAGAATTAAATGATGTTTCATGTGTATTAAGTTGGCTCGAATCAAAATTCGAAATTTTACCTCAAATTCACTTAATTGGTCATTCAAGAGGTGGTGGAATTGCACTTTTAGCTGCAAAAGATGAACGTATTACTAAAGTAATTTCGTGGGCTGGAATTTGTGATATTGAAAAACGTTTTCCTACAGGCACGGAATTAAAAGTTTGGAAAACACAAGGAACACGTTACACTCTTAATTCCAGAACGAATCAAAAAATGCCTCATAAATATATTCAATTCGAAGATTTTGAAGCCAATAAAGAGATATTAAACATCCAAAAAGCTTGTGAAATTTTAAAAAAATCAACTTTTTTAATTCATGGTGATGCAGATACATCCGTTGATATTGAAGAAGGTCGAAACCTAGCTACGTGGTTAAAAACACGTTTGTTTGAAATTGAAGAAGCCGATCATACTTTCGGAAGTTCCCAACCGTGGAATGAAGAAAATTTACCAGAAGCCTTGCAAAAAGTATGTGATTTAACGACCAGTTTTTTAAGTATTTAATATGTCCGAAGAAAATAATAAAAATAAACTAGGAATCCTAACAGAGCTGATTAAACTGGCGAAAGCAGACAATGACATTCGAGATATTGAATTTAATTTTTTACTTGCCTTGGCTTCACAAATGGGAGTTTCAAAAGATGAATTTATTAAGCTTTTTGAACAATATATTGAGTTTTTACCTCCCAAATTAGAGTTTGACAGAATCGTTCAATTTCACCGTTTAGTTTTAGTCATGAATGTTGATTCAAATACTACTGACGCTGAATTAGATTACATCAAACAAGCTGGTATTCGAATGGGATTAAATCCTTTAGCAACCAATGAAATTCTTCGAATATTGGATAAATATCCTAACAAAGTCGTTCCTACAGATGTCTTGATGAATGTTTTTAGATCTTTTCATAATTAGTTTTCGAATCCAAAAAAACACACTATTTTATTCATTATTAACAAATTAATTAAATAGCATCGTCTAATAAATTTGAAAATTTTTCATTTTTTTGAACTTCAAAATGATATTCCCAAAAACTTTTTAATTCACTATTTTCATCTACTTTTCGAATAGATTTTTGATACCCCATTTTTAATTTAGTAGGGATGTAAAATGCTAAAATAATTGCAACGACTATAGGAATCAGCCCAATTATATAACTCGTCAAATCAACATTACCTAATTCTTTCAATGATCTTAATATTGACAAAATCAACAACATTCCCACTGATTTATAACCGTCTATTCGAGATGTTAAGGCAGCATATATTCCAAAAGCAGGAACAATTAACACAACGATTAAAAGCAAGAAAATTATAGGAGATCCCAAACTTAAAGTGTTAGATATTGCAAACACTGTTAACAATCTGATAATAACAGCCAAAACAAGTGCTCCAATATAGATATAAATTAAATTTTTATATTTTTCAGATTTAAATTTTGATGGTATTTTTGCAACTTCTTCAGCGATAAATTCAAGACCTAAACCTTTTTCAAAACGTAATTTATCAAAAGTTTCCTGATGTGTTTTCCCTTCTTTTACAATAGATGTATAAATTTCTTTTTTAAGTTGTCTTTTGGTCATCTTATTTTATAATTAAATTACTGAAAAATTGTCTCTTTTAAAGAAAAAATGAATAAAACGTGTTCTTTAAATAATTCTGGAAAGAGATTTCTAATTTTCGTTTTTAAAATGTGACATTTCATTCGCGATATCATCCGCACTTACCTTATTTAATTCTCTCAATTCTTTTATAATATTTGCCTTATTTTTTTCATCTCTATTCTGAGATAATTTTGCAGTTGCTTGAAATTCAGTTATTTTTATTTCAAAACCAATAATTCCTTTCATTGAATTAGTTATAAATTCTTTTGAAATTTGATCCAAATGAATCGGGCATTTTGAAATTGCTTCATATTTATCTACTAAGGTATTCAATTTATGATATAATTCATCTCCTTCAATAAGCTTTATTTTACCATAAACATGGACAGCCATATAATTCCAAGTCGGAACATTTTCATGATCATACCAAGAAGAAGAAATATAATGATTCGGGCCATTAAATATCACCAAAACTTCAGTATCATTTTTCAAACTTTTCCATTGCTCATTCGCTATTGAAATATGGCCATCTAAAAAATAATTACCGTTTTCTTTTTGAGAAATTTCAATAGGTATATGTGTCGCTACAATTTTTGAATCTAATTGTGAAATGATGATTCCGAAACTATTTTTAGCGATAAAATTGACAATAGTCGGTATATCTTTTAATTCAAATTCTTTAGGAGTAAACATAATTCAATTTTAAAAATAAGACAGTCGAAAGTTACTGCTTTTAATTAATCTTTCAACTATCTTATAAGTAATTTTAGCTTAAAGCCAAAGTTCGATTAAAATTTTACACTCAAATTTTGATCAATCTCAAGTTATTAAACAATCTTTACAGCATTTTCAACTTTCTCTTTTGTTAAGGCAATATCCAATACTTCTTTCATGGATTTTACATAATGAAAAGTCAAACCTTTTAAATATGTTTGGTTAATCTCTTCTATATCTTTTTTATTTTTCTCACACAAAATAATTTCTTTGACACTTGCCCTTTTCGCTGCCAATATCTTCTCTTTTATTCCTCCTACTGGCAAAACTTCTCCTCTCAACGTAATTTCACCTGTCATCGCTAAATTTTTCTTCACTTTACGCTGCGAAAACAAAGATGCCAATGAGGTTAACATTGTAATTCCAGCACTTGGTCCATCTTTTGGTGTTGCCCCTTCAGGAACATGAACATGTACATTAAAATTATCAAATACATCCTGGGATAATTTCAACCAATCACTGTGTGCTTTTAAATATTCCAATGCGATTACAGCAGATTCTTTCATTACATCGCCAAGATTTCCTGTCAGTGTTAATTTACCTTTTCCTTTCGTTATTGAAGATTCTATAAATAATATATCCCCTCCAACACTTGTCCATGCTAATCCTGTAACAACACCTGCCACACTGTTATTATCATATTTAGTACGTCCTCTACCTGCTCCCAAAACTGTAAACAATTCATCTTTGGTAACTTTAGCTTCTATTTCCTCTTCCATAGCAATTTGTCTCGCTCTATTTCGAACCAATTTTGCTACTTTTTTATCCAAGCCACGAACACCTGATTCGCTTGTATATTCTTCGATTAATAATTCAATGATTTTAGTATCCATTGAAAAATCTTTCTTTTTAATGCCATGTTCGTCAATTTGCTTTGGAATCAAATGTCTTTTTACAATTTCAATTTTTTCTTCAACAGTATAACCATTTACTTCGATAATCTCCATTCGATCTCTTAATGGTCCTGGAATTGTAGAAAGATTATTTGCTGTTGCAATAAACATCACACGTGATAAATCAAATTCTGTTTCCACATAATTATCATAAAACTCATGATTTTGTTCGGGATCAAGTACTTCCAACATAGCAGAAGAAGGATCACCATGGTTACTTTTTCCTAATTTATCAATTTCATCCAAGACAAAGACTGGATTTGATATTCCAGCTTTTTTAATATTTTGAATAATACGTCCTGGCATTGCTCCTATATACGTTTTTCGATGTCCTCTAACTTCTGATTCATCATGCACTCCTCCCAAAGACATTCGAATATATTTTCTTCCTAAAGCTTCTGATATCGAACGACCTAAAGAAGTTTTTCCAACTCCGGGAGGTCCATAAAAACATAAAATAGGTGATTTCATATTTCCCTTCAATTTCAATACAGCTAAATATTCAAGAATACGTTTTTTAACATCTTCCAATCCGTAATGATCTTTTTCTAAAATTTTAGCTGCTCTTTTTAAATCTAATTTATCTGTTGAATATTCTCCCCAAGGTAAATCTAAAATTAAATCTAAATAATTTAACTGAACAGAATATTCTGCGCCTTGTGGATTCATTCTTTGAAAACGTTCCAATTCTTTATTGAAAATTTTAGCAACCTTTTCATCCCATTTTTTTGAAGAAGCTCGTTTTCTCATATCTTCAACATCCTGGGTTTGAGGATTATCACCTAATTCATCTTGAATCGTTTTCATTTCCTGATGCAAGAAATATTCACGCTGTTGACGATCCAAATCTCGACGAACTTTTGATTGAATTTCATTCCTCATTTCTAACATTTGAATTTCTAAAGTCAAATGTTCCATAGCCATTTGCACTCTATTTTTCAAATCAAATTCCTCTAACATTTCTTGTTTTTTATGCACATCTGCATTCATATTTGAAGAAATGAAATTCACTAAAAATGTAGGACTATCTATATTTTTTAAAGCAAATGAAGCTTCGGAAGGTATATTGGGACTATCGTGAATAATTTGTAAAGCTAAATCTTTAACTGTTTTAAACATTAAAGTTAATTCTTTATTTTTTTTATCCACAGTTGGCTCAACCATTAACTCAACTTTCGCCTTTAAATAAGGTTCTGTTTGAGTTGGTTCAATCATTTTAAATCTTCTTTTTCCTTGAATAATGACCGTTGAGCTACCATCTGGCATTTTCAACATTCGAATAATCTGAGCAACTGTTCCGATAGCATGTAAATCATCAAAACCAGGATTTTCTTCTTCTTGATTTTTTTGAGAAACAACTCCAATCGTTTTCGTTCCTTTATTTGCTTCTTGAATCAATTTTATCGATTTATCTCGACCTACAGTAATCGGAATAACAACTCCTGGAAAAAGCACATTGTTTCTTAAAGGTAAGATTGGTAATTCATCTGGAAATTCCTGCGTATTCATGTGCTCTTCTTCCTCTGTAGTAATTAATGGGATGAATTCAGCATCGTTTTCTTCATTCCCAGCTAATTGAATTAATGTTTTTTCTAAAATATCGTTCATATATATAATACTAAGTACGTCATTGTGTCAGTTTGAAAAGAATCCGATTTTACTCAAAAGCAAAAACTGCTCAGTTTCAAAATTGTGATGTAGCTTTTTCAATTGTTATGCCAATAATAATTAACTGCTATTTTGTCACCTTATTTCTAAATGAATTTCTTCAAATGAATTATTGCTCTCATTTTTTTAACATAGTATTTCGATTCTGTTTCTTATTGAAAAAATTATCAAATTCCAATGGCTATAAAAAATAAGCTTTTATCTTTGTGCTTCCTTTTAAAAGGATTGGGTAAATAAAAAACTACAAGTAAAAACAAGTTATGAAGAGAGACCAAGAAATTTTTCAATTAATTGAAGATGAAAACAATCGTCAATTACATGGTATTGAACTAATTGCTTCAGAAAATTTTGTAAGCGAAGAAGTAATGCAAGCCATGGGAAGTGTATTAACAAACAAATATGCAGAAGGACTTCCAGGAAAAAGATATTATGGTGGTTGCGAAGTAGTTGACAAAGTTGAACAATTAGCAATCGATCGTTTATGTAAATTATTTGGTGCTACTTGGGCAAATGTTCAACCGCATTCAGGAGCACAAGCAAACGCTGCTGTATTTTTAGCTTGTTTACAACCTGGTGATAAAATTTTAGGCTTTGATCTTTCTCATGGTGGACATTTATCTCATGGTTCTCCCGTAAATTTTTCTGGAAAAGTTTACAAACCATTTTTTTACGGTGTTAATAAAGAAACTGAAACTGTTGATTATGAGCAATTAGAAGAAGTCGCTTTACGTGAAAATCCAAAATTAATTATTTGTGGTGCTTCTGCTTATAGTCGTGACTGGGATTATGCCCGAATTCGTAAAGTTGCAGATAAAATAGGTGCTTTGGTATTAGCAGATATTTCTCACCCAGCTGGAATGATTGCTGCTGGACTATTGAACGATCCTTTTGATCACTGTCATATCGTTACAACAACGACACATAAAACATTACGTGGACCTAGAGGTGGTGTGATTATGATGCGTCATAATATTGACAATCCTTTTGGAATTAAATGGAATAATGGAAATTTAAAATCAATGGCTGCATTGTTAGACGCTGCTGTTTTTCCAGGAATGCAAGGAGGTCCTTTGGAACATGTGATTGCTGCAAAAGCAGTTGCATTTGGTGAAGCATTAACGGATAATTACAAAAACTACATGAAGCAAGTGAAATTAAATGCTTCTGTCATGGCTGAAGAATTCGTAAAAAGAGGTTATAAAGTGATTTCAGGTGGAACAGAAAACCACTCTATGTTAATCGATTTACGTTCAAAAAATGTTACGGGTAAAGATGCTGAAAATGCTTTAGTTAAAGCAGATATTACAGTTAATAAAAATATGGTTCCATTTGATACCGAATCTCCTTTTATAACTTCAGGAATGAGAGTTGGAACACCTGCGATTACTTCTAGAGGTGTTAATGAAACTGAAATTCCACAAATCGTTGAATTAATTGATAAAGTATTATCAGATTATACCAATGAAGCAACCATAGAAGCCGTTCGAAAAGAAGTTAACGCTTTAGTTAATGGACGTCCTTTATTTAAATGGTAATAAAAATATTATAAGAAATGAAAAGACCGGATTTTAAATTCGGTCTTTTATTAACCTTCTAATTATACAATTTTTGAAAATCTATAAATCTAGAAAAAATAAATTCTACAAACTAGGTTATATTTTACCTTTTGTCTTTGTTTCAACCGTTATTTTCGTTAAAATCATTCATAAAGACAAGAATACTCTTAGTGAATTTATAAATGGTTTTACAATTGCTTTTCTATTAACTTTTTTCTGGTATTTAATTCAAAAAAAATTAACTTATATAATTTCTCAGGATACTTTAACCTGTAAATTTCTTTTAACCAAACAGATTATTGAATTATCAAAAGTCACTAAAATTAAAAAACAAAAATCTCGATATATCGCCACAAAAACGTGTGGATTAGCTTCTTTCGGACTTATCCTTTTTTATAACAAATATGATGAATTATACATTTCTCCAGAAAAAGAAGTAGAATTTATTACCGATTTATTAAACCAAAACCCACGAATAATAATTGAAGATTTTAATTAAAAATGTTGATCAAATAAGATTGCATTACCATCAGGGTCAGTTAACGTAAAATATCCTGGGCCTTCAGAATTTTCTTCCACTCCACTATCTAATTTAATATTTTTTTCTAACAAATGTTTCTCTATAATTCGAATATCATCATTCTTTTTAACTTTTTTCGCGTTTTCATCCCAACCAGGATTAAAAGTTAAAATGTTATTTGAAAAAAATCCTTGAAACAAACCAATAACTGTTTTTCCATTTTTCAAAATGACATAATTATCCTTGCTATGGTCAGCAAAAACCTCAAAACCAATATCTTCATAGAATTTTTGAGATACTTTTAAATCTTTTACACTTAAACTCATAGAAAAATTACCAAGCTTTAATTTTTCATTATTTTTTTTCTCTTCTGTAGTCGATAGCAAACTATTCATCCCAAAGCCAAAGCAAAATGAAATTGCTATTCCTATTATTATTCCTGATTTCATATGTATTTTATTGTTTTTAAATGTCATATGGAATCGCCATTTTGAAATTCATCGGTGTTAGTGACGTTTTTCGCTCATGGCTTATTTCATATATTCATTTATTTCAAACTATTTCTCTTGCACGTTCTAATTCTTCTTGATAATCATATCTTAAATCTTCATGAATTTTTAATAGGGCTTTATCAATAGCATTAATTTGTCGAATATATATATTTAAAATAACTGGATTACGATTCAAGGCAAATTTTAATTCGCGCATTTTTTCACAAAAATAAAGAAGTAGTTCAATTTCAGTCTCTGTGTTTTTAGAAAATTTGACTTGTTTTTTCAATAATTTCAATATCCTTTGAATAGATTTCTTCATCGTTTTCCAACTTCTATTATCCAAAGCATCAAATTCCAGTTCAATTACGTGCTTTATTTTCTGAAGATAATTTTCCTCATCAATTGATTCAAATAATATATAATTCAATAATTCTTTATTTTCCTTACTAAACTTCATTAATTGAAAAATAAGATCCAATTGCTCTTCCGAATCTAATTGTTTTAATTCCTTTTTTATTTCACTAATAGAAGCTATTTTCATAGTTTATAATCTTTTATATCCGATTAATTGCTTTTTGAATATCTGTAGATATAGTTTTTCGAGAGTAATTTCCAATTTCATAATTTTTCGCTAATTGCTCAAATTCAGAAACTGCATTTTTCACTTCTTCAATGATGCCATGTGGATTTCGAATTCCAACTTTTTGGGCCATTTTTAAAATATCTTCTCGCTCAATGTCTTTTGACTTACCGTTGATATTCATTTTATGGAATTTTAAACTTGGCAAAAACGGATCAAATGGATAAGTCAAATCATAAGAAGGCGATAAGCTCCAATTCCCTTCACGATTCAGGATAAAGCCTAAATTTTTGAGATGATCATCCATATTACATGAAGCAATATTGAATACCATTTGTCGAAATAACATTTCTTTATCCAAGTGTTTAAATTTCATTTGTTCTAAAACGACAAAACATTGTTCATAGTTAAATACACTTGTTTTACTTGAATAACCTGTAATTGCTAATAGCGTTTGAAAATGAATCTTCTCCCCTTTTACCCGATCAAATCTTTTAGTCTGAAAATGAATGTTTCCTTGATTTTCAATTAATTTAGAATCATTAATAGTTAAACCTGCATTTTTTGCCATCAAATAATAAACGTATTCTACACTCGTCTTTTCTTTTCCCCATACTGACTCAGATTCATGTCCTAATTTCACAATAAAATAGTCGAATTCTTTATCTTCATGAAGCACATCACCTGCTTTAATTTCACCTGTTTTAGGATGTACAGCTACTAAAATTTTCGCTTGGGCTCCTCCTACTGATGACCCTATAGTCAAAATATTCTGCAAGGCTTGTTGATTATTTATAAAATCAGAAAAAGCATATTTATTTGAAATAATTTTTTCTGAAATCTCAACAATTTCACCAAAATCAACCGTATCAATTGTGTTTATTATCGATTTTCCAGGCTCATATTCCATTGCTCCAATTCCTCTTTTTCCAGTGTACATTAGGCGTTCGATTGGATTCAATTCACTTTCTAATATATTATTTTGATTAAGCCAAGTTTGAAAAACTCTGTTTCCAAAATAATCAGGTAAACTATCTGCAATGGAAGGTGGTAACCCTTGAAATATAGGTTCATAAGTCGTTGCTGTATGAATCTTTATTTTTTTATTAATTAGCAACGGGGAAATATTCAAATTACTTTCTTGGTAATCCGAATCTAATTCAAAAATTGAACGATTATTGACGCCATCCCAATAGAGATAACCTATTGTTTCATCCCATATTTTTACTTTTATCGAACTCATCAGCTTTCAATATATCATTTTCCAGATTCAAACATCGTTTTGGGAGAAATTCGTTCCACTTTCATAATTTCTTCTAAATCATTGATTTTATTAAAAACTTTCAGGATTCTCAAAACAAAAATTAATGATGTATTCTTTCCTCGTTCTATTTCTCCAATGCGCACACGAGTCGTACCAATATGATCGGCTAAATCTTGCTGACTTAAACCTGCTTGTTTGCGCATTATTTTAACTCGACCTCCAAATTCTACCAACAAATCGCCTTCTAACAAATATCTCCAATCCATAAAAAGAATCATATATATATCAAATATATAAAATATAATTTAAAATGAATCAAATATATTGCATTACATATTTCAATTATTCTAATATTTTGGTATTACGAATCAAAAAAGTAACTATGAAATAGAAAACACCAAAATGTATTAGCGTTAAATAACCTACTGAAAACAAAAAAGGAAACATAATTTGATCTGATGGAATCTTTTCATATTCTTTCAAACTCCACTTCTTTCCTAATTTCACAATGTAATTTCCCAATATTATGGTTGAAATTACCTCAAAAATAATATAACAAAACGCTAATAGATTGATTTTTGAATTTTCAAATCCGAATGAATATTTAAAAATCGGCAATGAAGGAACACCAAAAAACATTAAAAAATACAGCTTTTTAATTCCATATATAGATGTATCAGCGAATGAACCAATCACTTTATTGATCGCCATTATATAAATTTTCTTTAGCGATCTTGACTCTTTTTTATCTTTTTCCGATAAATACACTTTTAAATTTTTGTTTACTTTTTTATTTGATAGAAAATAGAAAATTGCCCATAAAAAGGATAAATTGTGCCTAATCCTTTTGCTCCATTGCCTGTAATTGCATTAAACCCACCACTTGCGACACATCTAAAATTAGCAGGAAATTTATAACCAACTCCTGTTTCAATAGATATTAAGGCACTGTTACTCGCTATTCCTTTGTAGATTATTGAACCGTAATTTGCATGAGCATACCCTAAATTTAAGCGTAATAAAGGCTGAACAGCTTTCTCTATTCTAAAATATTTTATGACTGACAATTCAGTTGTTAAAGTTGGAATTGCATTTGACATAAAAGCTGAACCTAATCGAGAGCTTAGTAAATTGAATCCGAAATGAATTTTTTGATTGAAAATTTTTGACGAACTAAACTCCCAAGAAATTCCATTTTCCCAATAAAATCCAGTAAATTTCTTCATTCTAACACCTGCATCCAATGTTATTTTAGCAGTACTATCTTGTGCATTTGTCACACCTAAAATCAAAAAAAATGTGCTACTTAATAAAAATTTCATCATAGTGAACTTTGTATTTCTGTAAATGTTGTATGTTGTAAATCAATATCTTCTGTTGTCACAGCATCACGTCCCTTCAAGCGCGTAAATACATGTAATGAAGACTTTACCATCGTTATTTTAACTTTCGTACCATCTGCATGCTTAATACCTTTTTCAATGATTGGAGCTGAAGAAGGATCGGCCGATTCGTCATTTTCTGATTTATAAACAGTCATTTTCACGTTTGACGGTAAATCAATTCCCTTTTCAATCGCCTTTCTGACTTTTTTAGTTAAGATATTCAACTGCTTCAATGCTTGATATGGTCTATATTTATACCAAAATCCGTTTTCACCAGTATCAAATTTTGAAGTCGTATAACTAATCATTGGACCTGCAACTGACACGACAGATAAAGTTTTGTTAGAAGGAACGATGATTGGATCAATTAAAAAAACATTTTTTAATACGTCTGAATTAATTTTAGAATTATGAATAACATCTATTAATAAAGGACAACCTGTTGAAGAGCCAATAAAATGAATGTTCTGGTATCCTAAACTTCTTAATTTATTGTATTCTTCTATAATCGGCGCTTGCCAATCTTCCCAAGAAGCTTTTTTAAAATCCGAATAATCACGTCCATGTCCTCCAAGTAAAATGATCGAGGTATAAAATGCATTTGTTTTTTTTCCTAAATCTCTCAATTCAATCCACTCGAAAGTAGTTGCAGAAAAACCATGAACGGCAATAATTACAGGTTTATCTAGATCTAAAGCTGTTGGATTCGGGATACTTGCTGAAAGTAAAAAATTCTCGGGATGAGTTAAACTTGAATCATTGATAATATTCCCGTCTAAATCAATAGAATTAACAATTGGTGGCGTTTTGCCTCCATCTTTTTTACAAGAGGAAAACAGCATGAAAGCCGTAATAAAAATAAATGCAATATTTTTCATGTGAATTTAAAATGTATCAAATTATTGATTAAAGTTAGAAAATAAACAATAATAAAGAATAAAAACGATCTAAAAAGAGTAATCCATTTCGTCGTTTTTCATCTCAAAAGTCCACTTTCAATAACAGGAATTAAAAATGAATGATTTAATTCCGAAACTGATTTTACTAAAGGGTTATAAATTTTCCAATCTCTATATTCTTCTAAATCAGCAAAAGCAATTGTTTTTTTTACATTATCTTTTAGAATCACCATTTTCAGGCGGTTAAAAAAATCGATTTTTAACAAAAGTCCTAATTCCTTCATTTTTTTTACCGAGCGATCAATTGCGCAACCAGAAGGGCTTTCAATAGATTCGTCTATTGCAAAAACAACAAATTGATTTTCAATTATTTCAACAGCTGCTTTTAAGGGTGTTCCATGTGAATCCCATGATTTTGTAAATGGAATTAACTCTTTTAAAAGAATTTCACTTTCTAAATTGTTCAATTCTTTCGTTGATGGATAAATCCAAACACGTGAATTATCGGAAAATTCTGAAAAATAATTCATTATAAATCTGCTGCTGTTGCAATTAATTCTGCAATATCTAATACTTTTATCTCTCCTTCTTTGTTGAAATTTTTAACACCATCCGTCATCATCGTATTACAGAAAGGACAACCTGTAGCAATAATTGAAGCTTTTGTTTCCAAAGCATCCTCAGTACGTTCAACATTGATTTCTTTATTTCCTTTTTCTGCTTCTTTAAACATTTGTGCTCCACCTGCACCACAACACAATCCATTCGTTTTACAACGTTTCATCTCAACGATTTCAGCATCTAATTTCTCAAGTAATTCTCTCGGAGCCTCATATACATCATTCGCACGGCCTAAATAACAAGGGTCATGAAAAGTAATTTTCTTACCTTTAAATTCGCCACCATCTTTAACTACCAATTTACCAGTATGAATCAAATCTTGAATCAACTGAGTATGGTGAATAACTTCGTATTTCCCTCCTAATTCTGGATATTCATTTTTTAAGGTATTGAAACAATGCGGACAAGCGGTAACAATTTTTTTGACTTCATAGCCATCTAAGACTTGAATGTTCATCATTGCTTGCATTTGGAAAGTAAACTCATTTCCTGCTCTTTTAGCGGGATCTCCTGTACAACTTTCTTCTGCTCCTAAAACGGCAAAATTCACATTGCATTGGTTTAAAATTTTAACCAATGCTTTTGTTATTTTTTTTGCTCTATCGTCAAAACTTCCCGAACATCCAACCCAAAACAAAATATCTGCTGATTCGCCATTTGCTAATTTTTCAGCCATTGTTGGGACTTTCAAAGGAGTACTCATATCTAAGTTCTTTAATTGTTATTCAATTCTTGTTGACAAACATCCAATGTGAATGTTTCTAAATCTATTATTTTTTCAGTTGAATCTTTGTAAGAAACAATAATCTTCACATGTTCTAAGACATTTCCTGCTTTCAAATTATAAGAAATTTCGCCGTCGTAATTATTTGAAATTGAAACACCTTTTCCCCTTAAAAGAATATTTTCATAAAACGATCCCTCAGAAAAATGAAGTTTCAGTTTATACAATTTTTCAGGAACTAAACATGTCGGATTTCCTTCTATTTCCATTGTAACTTTTTTCGTATCTTGAATAAAGCTAACGAGGAAAAAAAATGAAAAAATTATTATCAATCTCATAATTAAGTTTTTACTTTTCAAATACTTGAATTGTAACTTCTTTTTCTATTAAATCTGTAAATCTACCTTCATAACGAGTAGCTCTAACCATGTGATTATCTACCCAATGATAATTTCCACCTCTCGGCTTCCCCATTAATAATCCATGAAATTTAAATCCATGTTGATTCAACCATTTTTCTGTTACATCTCTATGTTCTTCAGTTCTAGAAGTGAAAAAAGTGATTATATGTCCTTCATCAAACCATTTATTCAAAGTAACTAAAGCTTCTGGATAAAGTGCTGCTGTAGCCATTCTTTCTGGTTCTTCATTTGGAATATCATCACAAATTGTTCCATCGATATCAATTAAATAATTTTTTACATCTTCTGGTAAAACAGGACTAATTAAATGACCATTTTCCTCTTTTTGCACTAATTTCATTGTTTTGTTTTTTTTGATTACTAACTCTCTACACGTTCCAACTTCACAAATTATAGTCAAATTATAGTTTTTTAATCTTCGCTAGCCCAGTTTAAACGATCCGTAGGTGAAAATTGCCATGGAGCACCATTGTTTTCAATATTAGTCAACATACCAGTTAATTCTGAAGGCATCTTAGATTCTTCCATTACTAAATATCTTCTCAAATCAACAATTATTGACAAAGGATCAATATTTACAGGACATTCTTGAACACAAGCATTGCACGAAGTACAAGCCCAAATTTCTTCTTCAGTGATATAATCACTTAACAAACTTTTACCGTCTTGGAAATCTTTCCCATTTTTACGTTTCCCTTCACCAACTTCAACTAAACGATCTCTCGTTTTCATCATAATATTTCTTGGGGATAAAAGTTTTCCTGTAATATTAGCAGGACAAGAAGAAGTACATCGACCACATTCAGTACAAGAGTATGCATCCATTAAGTTTTTCCAAGTCAAATCAGTAACATCTTTTACACCAAAAGGAATATGTTCTGATTCTCCTTCTGGCTGAGCAGCATAAGGGTCAGCTGTTGGATCCATCATTAATTTCACTTCTTTTGTAACAGATTCCATATTTGTGAATTTCCCTTTCTTATTCAAATTTGAATACCATGTATTTGGAAAAGCTAATAGAATGTGTAAATGTTTTGAATAAGGCAAATAATTCAAGAAAGCAAAAACCATTAAAATGTGTCCCCACCAACCAATTTGTTCAATTGTATGTAAAGTTCCAATAGAAGTAATATTTCCGAAAAACATTGGTCCAATCAAACTACTAATTGCAAAACCATAACTTTCATTGCTATGCAGTATATTTGCGGCTTCATCAGCTCCGTTCATTGTAAAAATACAAGTCACTAAAATAATTTCCATGATAAGAATTAAGTTTGCATCTTTTTTAGGCCAACCAGCTAATTCTTTCATGTTTAAACGAGGTAATTTTAATAAATTTCTTCTGGATAAAAATATGATTGTTGCAAACAAAGCTAATACGGATAATATTTCAATAAAACTGATCAAAAAAGTATAAAATCCTCCTAAACTATCTTTAAAAAAGCGGTGAGTTCCGAAAATACCATCAATTACAATCTCTATTAGCTCTATTTGAGTTATAATAAAAGCACTGTATAAAGCAAAGTGTAAAAGTGCCGGAATTGGTCTTGTAAACATTTTCTTTTGCCCTAGAGCAACGAGAATCATTGTTTTCCATCTCTCTGATTTATTGTCTGTTCTATCCAAATCACGACCTAACAATATATTAGAGCGAATTTTTAACACATTCCAAGCAAATAAACCTGATCCAGTTAAAAGTAGTAGTACAAATAAAATAGAAGTAATCATTATTGTTATTTTTTTATTAATTCGGAATAGAATCTAAGATTAAATGTAATTTTTTTTCGAATATATCTTTCTGGATGCAACTGAATATCCGACACTAAATTTTGCATTTCTTGATTTGTTTCCACAAGTTCATTGTAAAGTTTTTCATCCTTTAACAATTTCCCAAGTGAGCCATTTCCATTTGCGGCATCAGACAATACGTTATTTAATTTTTGCAACGTTTGTTGCGCATCTCCAATTACATTTTTAAAATTAGCAGAAACCAAATCATCCGTTACTTTTTTTGCGTTTCCTAAAATTGCAGCTACTTTTTCATTTGAAACTTTCAAATTGTATGTGATGCTTTCAACATTTGAAAATATTTGACCTAATTTAGCTTTTTCTGTAGCAACCAAATTTTCAACCTCATCAGCAACATTTCCAAATTTCGTTATGGTTAATTTCAAATCTTTCATTCCTTTATGAAGTTCTGCATTAGCGGTCGTATCCCAAAAAGCCGAAACATTATTTACAAAATTATCCAAACCAGTCATCATTCCTTTAAATTTAGAAACAACAGGATCTGCATAGGTTTTTACTTGAGAAACAATATCAACTTCTACTTGACCTCTCAAGGCTGAGCCTGGCTTATAAAAGCCTTTTGATAAATCTGAATTGAATTTTAAAATAACCCCTTTCGTTAAAAAGTCTAATGCTCCTATTTCAACAACCGAACCAATTGGTATTTTAACATTTTTATTTTGAATATTAAAAGTAACTTTTACCAATCTATTTGGTTTTTCATTCGGCATATATTCAACATTCAAAACTTTCCCTACTCCCACACCATTTAATGTGACAGAACTTGCGGGAGCTAATTGCCCAGAATTTGGGAAATAGGCATAATAAACAGCATCACCACCAAAAAAACTATTTCCTTTTAAAAAATTGACTCCTGCAACTAATAAACCAATTGATGCCAAAGCAATCAATCCTGTTTTTATTTCCTTTGATATTTTCAAAATATTATTTTTCTGCTAATTTAATAGCTTTTTCTAAATTAATACGTTCTCCATTCAAGAAAGCTACGACAAAAGCATGTTGAAATCCTTTTTCCCGTAACTCATTTTTTAATTTATTAGCCGCAGCTTCATTGTTTTCAAAACTACCTACGGTGTATTTATACAGGTTATTCTGCTGATATTCAGAAACATCAAAACCTTTAAAACGAGCATCTGTTGTTGGTATTTTTGAGTCTGAAGTCTCTATCTGAACTTTAAAAATAACCGTATTATTTTTTACTATTGCTGTATTTTGATCGTTGGGTATATTTTTAACATCATTGTTGTTCGTATTTGAAATTGAAACTCCTTCAATTTCATTTTTATATTTTTCAAAAGCTGTAAACATGGCATTCGCCATTTTTCGTTGAGACAAAGTATCATTTAAAAATTTTTCTTCTTCGTGATTAGTCAAAAAACCTGTTTCAATTAACACACTTGGCATGGTCGTTTTATACAATACTAAAAAACCTGCTTGTCTTACTCCTCTATCAGACCTTCCAATTTTTTTGAATTCACCCTGAAGTTTGGAAGCAAATGTTATAGATTGATCTAAAAACACTGACAATTGTAATTGTCTGGCAATAATAGCATCTGGCGACAAATCAAAATCTTTGTATTTCGCACCTTTGTCATCTTCTAAATATATAGCCGCATTCTCTCTTTCTGCAATTTGTTTTTGAGCTTCTGTTTTATGCAATCCTAACACATAAGTTTCAGTCCCATAAGCTGCTTCTGCCGCTGAATTTGCGTGAATACAAATAAATAAATCGGCATTGTTTTTGTTTGCAATTTTAGCACGATCATCTAATTCAACAAATACATCTTTATCTCTGGTATAAATAACATTGATTGATGGATATTTTGTTTTAATTGCTTCTCCAAGTTTTAAAGCCATTGATAAGCAAACTTGTTTTTCCAATGCTGACTTCCCGTGACATCCAGGATCTTTGCCTCCATGTCCTGCATCAATCACTACTGTTTTTATTTTTGATAATCCATCTTCTTGAGACCATAAAAAATTGTTGCTAAAAAATGCAAAAATTAAAATAATGGTATAATTTATGTAATATGTCTTTTTTTTACTCATGTAACACGGTAATTTTTTAGTTTTGTAGCTAAATAATGTAAACAATACAAATTTAATTCAGATAGTTGTTCAAAAAGCGTTCCATATTCTTAGTTTTCTTCTATACATTGTTAATAATGTTCGGAACGAGTATGAGCTATGGAAATTATCAAGAAGAAAAAAAAGACACTTTATATCTAAATGACCAATCAATAGAATCTCCTATTGTATATAATGCAAGAGATTCAATTTATATTGATGCTTCAAAAAATCAAGTTCATTTATTTGGAAATGCACAAGTAGAGTACGAAGGAATTAATATGAAAGCTGGTTATATATTAATTGATATGGATAAGAATGAAATTACAGCATCTTATCTTTATGATAAAGATAGTAATCATATTGAATTACCTGAATTTACAGATGGCTCCGACAAAATGGTTGCGTCCAAATTAAGGATAAACACAAATACAAAAAAAGTGTATATCGAAGAAGCAAAAATTGCTCAATCAGAAGCATTTATATACATGGAAGTCGGAAAAAGACATACAAATGAAGAAATCCATTTTATAAAAGGACGATTTACAACTTGTGATATGGAAGAACCACATTTCCATTTTCAACTTTCACGAGCAATAATGATTCCTGATAAAAAAATCGTAACTGGTCCGATGAATCTTTTTATAGGGGGGGTCCCTACTCCATTTGGACTTCCATTTAGTGTAATACCGCAACAAAAAAACAGGAAGCATGGTTTTCTTTTTCCGAATATAGTCCCCATGTCTGACTATGGTTTTGGTTTGCAAGATTTAGGTTATTATACCCCCATCAACGAAAAAATTCAAACTTCAAATTATATCACATTGTATAATAGAGGAAGTTGGGGCGTAAAAAACGTTACCAATTATTTAGTAAATTATAAATATAATGGGAATTTTGATTTTAGTTATCAAGATTTAAATATGGGATTTCCAACGAATTTACATAAAAATAATTTAGCTTTAAAATGGATTCATAATACAGATGTAAAAGCAAGTCCTTTTTGGAAATTTAATTCAAATATTAATTTCACGTCTAATAACAATTCAAAAGCTAATTTGTATCAACAAACGAACTCTAATTACTTTACAAATCAATATAATTCAGATATAAATATTAGTCGAAATTTCCCAGGAAAACCTTACTCAATGGGAATGAAGTTATCTTTTAAACAAAATACTAAAACAAAAATGATGACTTTAAATAGTCCTTCATTTACTTTTAATGTGAATCGCTTTTTCCCATTTAAAAAAATTATTAAAGATCCAAAAAAAGAATGGAAGCAAGTCGTTTCTAGAATTGGCATTATTTATCGTATGGATTTTGGCAATCAAACCACATTTAGAGATTCCCTCCTCGCAAAAGCTCAATGGAATAATATTCAAAATAGCTTCATCAATGGGGCTAATCAATCCATTTCAATACAAACAACAGCAGGTATATTTCATAATAAATTCAAACTTACTCCTTCAGCTGACTACAAATCAACACTTAATTTCCAACAAACTTTGAAAGAATTTGTTCCATTAACCCCAACTAAAGACACATTATTAATTTCTCAAATTCAAAAAACAGGAGTTTCTCATATTTTATCTTTCACAATGAATTTATCTACACAAATTTATAGTTATTATAGATTTGTTGGCAAAAATAAACCATTATTAAGACACATATTATCTCCGACAATTGGTTTTAATTATACCCCTCAAATCAATTCTGTCGTTTCTTACTCAGATACGTTAAACAACATCATCCGATATTCACCATTTGAAAAAAGTTTATATAACAATTACACTACAAATTCAAATGGTCTAATCACATTTAGCTTTAATAATACATTTGAATTAAAAAAGAAATCCGAAAAAGATTCTACTGGATTTCGAAAGTTTAAAATCATAGAACAATTCTTAATTAATGGAAATTATAATATTTTGAAAGACTCGATGAAATTATCAGACATCAGTTTATCATTACGTTCCACTCCTACGAAAGCTCTTAGTTTTGTTTCTAGTGCTTCAATTTCCCCTTATTTTTGGAATGAGAAAGGAAACGCAATTGCAAAATATGCTTTCAATCAAAATGGAACCATTGGAAGGTTTACCCAAGTAAATTTCGCAACTACATACACATTAGCGTCTAAAGAAAGTCTTAAAAAAATCGAAAACAATAAACAAAACCCATCAAATAACTGGAATTCAGATTATCAATATTTTTCACTTCATCCAGAACAAATCGTAGATTTTAATATTCCTTGGAAAATGAATTTAACCCACAATTATTCTATTGATTTAATCCAAAACACAAAACATTCTTATAAAAGAATACACACATTGATGTTAAATGGAGATCTAAGTTTTACCAAAAGATGGAAAATTAGTGGTACAACAAATTTTGACATAAAAACATTTAAAATCATCAATACCCGATTAGAATTAACTCGGGATATGCACTGCTGGGGTCTTTCTTTTATGTGGGTACCAACAGGCTTAAATCGTTATTTCCAATTTAGAATTTTTGCGACAGGATCTATGCTTAGTGGTTTACAACAAACATTTTCAAAACCACCGTTATTCTTTTAATACAACACAATATTTATGGAAATAAATGAGTTCTAGTATCATCTTAAATAAAACTTGAACATGAAACAAAAATATTCCTTAAATATCACCAACCCTTGTCGTGAAAATTGGAAAGAAATGTCTGAAAGTGATGTTGGAAAATTTTGCAATATCTGTGTGAAAGACGTTATCGATTTAACAAACCTATCAGACAATGAATTAATTAAGATCATTGAAAATTCAAATGGAAAATTGTGTGGCAGATTATATCAAAACCAATTAGATCGTATTTTAATACAAACTTCCCCAACAAAATTCAGCCCAAAGTTTCATCAAATTATGACCGGATTACTTTTAATATCAAGTAATAATCAATCGCTCGCAAATCAAAATCAAGATTATTTTCAAAACAAATATTTTGAACAGCCGAAAAATGAATCCAAAATCATTCAAAAAACAATTGACCCAATAGACAGTGTTTTTCATATTATTAGTGGTATAATCTTACTTCCTGATTCAACCATTTGTACCAATTCACAACTCATTTTACAAGATACTGAAATTCAAACTTCTATTTCTGAAACTGGAAGTTTTAAATTGGAAATTCCTGAAATTTATTACAATGAAACAATGTACTTTAGTATTGTCACAAAAAGTAAAGTTTTTAATGTTACTTTAACCAAAAATGAAATAAAAAAAAATACCACTATTCTACTTAAAGTAAAAAATGAAAATTTCACCTATATTGGAGATTTATCTGTAATAGGGGGCGTTTGTGTAACTAGAGATCCTTTAAAACCTAAAAATAAAAAATGGAAATTTTGGAAAAAAAATTAACATGAAAAAATTAATCGTATTCATTTTCATTCTAATCATTACTTTATTCGGTTGTTTCTTTTTGAATAAAAAACTAAATGTAAAATCGAAGTATAAACAAGGGCAAAAAATTGACAGTTTAAATCATGTTCTTGTATTTTACAATGACGGTATGAATTCTACCAGTGGTCGAAATTTAACCGTTGATAATTACAATTTAGGATTAAAATATCAATGTGTTGAATTCGTAAAAAGATATTATTATGAATATTACCACCACAAAATGCCTAATTCATTTGGAAATGCTAAAGATTTTTTCAATCCTACATTAAATGATGGGGCACTGAATAAGGATAGAAATTTAATTCAATTTTCAAATGGAAGCAAGAAAAAACCTCAAATTGGAGATTTACTTGTATTAGATGCAACTTCATTTAATCAATTTGGGCATGTAGCGATTATTTCAGATGTAACAGCAGATGAAATTGAAATCATTCAACAAAACACGTCCCATTCAAGAGATTATTTTGACTGTTATCACCAAAATAATAAATGGTTTATCGATAATGATCGAATACTAGGTTGGCTCCGAAAAGATGATTTATAATTACTTTTATCATAGGATTTCCATTAAAATTTACACTCAGACTTTAATTCAATCTGTAAGAACCCGCTTGTTTCGTAGCTTTATAGCAGTGGATTGAGCTTGTCTAAAAGAACTAAATCAAGAAGACATATCAAAGATTTTTAACAATAGATTTATTTTTTCAAGTATTCATTAAACTTTTCTTTTCTAATTTGCCTCGTTCTTACTTTTGAAAATACTCCTTCAGGTTTTTCTATAAAATAATTCAGGTTATTATTTAAAAATGAATACGTTTTAAATAAATAACCATGATCTATATTCGATAATTTGTAATAATCTGTTTCAGTTTCTGGTCCTAATAAATTATAGTCTATAACTTTTTTAAAATAAATATTATCATCTCCTTTTCGCCACCATTCTGTTGTATATTGATCATTAACAATTTTTTTGAAATTTTTATTATTTATTATTTCAAGTCCATTTTTTAACCTTATCGTATTAAATTCAGTATCGTTTTCAATATTAATTGGAATTAAAAACTTATATGTAACAAAAGTTAATATGGATATTAGCATATATTTTAAAAGACCTGATAAATTTTTTAAAGATTCAATAAAATATTTTTTATTTTTTTTATAATCTAGATAATAAGCAAATCCTATCGGAATCGTTATTATTAAAAATGTGATTAAAACTTGCTCCATTTTTTTGATTTTTGGTTCTTAAGCAAAGATTATAAGCTTTATGTTTAAAATAAAATCACCCTTGTTCGGAGGCAAACAAAAATTTATTAGGTGATACCAAATTTGTTTTCACTGCATACATAACAATGCCCGCAGTATTTTTAACACCCAATTTAGCCATTATATTTTTTCTATGCGTATTAATTGTATGGTTACTTAAAAACAACTGATCTGCGATTTGTTGATTTGTCATTCCTTCAGCAATTAGTACAACAATTCCAATTTCTCTTTCAGATAGAACAACAGCTTCACAAGAAAAAGATTCAAAATCAATATCATTAACATCAATAGATGCACGCTGAATAGTTTCTAAAATTTGACCACAAAAAAACTTATTTCCTCTACCCGTTTCTTTAACAGCATTTATTATTTCACCTAAATCACAATCTTTTTTGACATAACTCACAACACCTGATCGGAGTGCATCTACCAATGTTTGAGCAGATTGTTCAGGAGTAATTGCTATAAATTTAACGTTGCATTCAACCGCTAAAATTTTATGAATAATATCAATATCAAAACCTTCCGACGTATAATCTATTAATACTAATGTTGCTCCGAAATTTTTTATGATTTGTTTTAATTCCTTGTTATTTTTTGCTTCACCAATAATTTCAACATCTTTTTCCGTACTCAAAATTGTACGCAATCCAACTCTTATTAAATCATTACCATCCGCTAAAACAAGTTTCATCTTATTTAGAATAATTTTAAACAAAACAAATTTATAAATAAAATACTTTTAATTGCTCTTTTTATCTATTTTATTTAGAAAGAATCTAAATAAAATAGATTAACTTACTGATTTATGGAGAGATACAAAAAGAATAATTCTTTTAATTCTCTGTTCTTACTTTAATTTCGAAATCACACAAAATACTCGTCTGCAAAATTCACCAAATACACTCGTTCTGTAGCGCGTGTTAATGCAGTGTATAGCCACCGAAAATAATCTTGATTCATCATTTCTTCTGTCATATAACCTGCATCAATAAAAACACTTGCCCATTGTCCACCTTGAGATTTATGGCATGTTACAGCATAGGCATATTTAATTTGCAAAGCATTAAAATATGAATTCTTTAAAATTAAATCGTATCGCTTACGTTTGTTTTTTTCATGCAAATAATCTTCTTCGATCCTGAAAAAAAGTTCTTTTAAACGTTCTCGTGAAATATTTGGCGATTCAACATTCAACGATTCTTTAAACATTAAAACCTCTAAATCAGTCACGTCAGGATAATCTACAAAATCAATTAATGCACGTACAAATTCAAACCCATAACGTTCTTCCTGTTTGATTATTCGAGAAACTTTAATCATTTCACCATTAGCTATAAATCCCACATTGGAAGTATCATCCAACCAAAAATAATTGTTTTTGACAACCATTAAACAATCGTTATTACATAAGATATCTTCATACCATAATATTCTTGAACGAATTTGATTGTTGTAATTATTTGCCCATTTATTGGAGCGCGTTATAACGATCGTTTCATCCATTCCGTAATTATCCATCGATGATTCTAAATATTCTTGAAGTTCTCCACCATTTATGCGAATTAAATCTCCTTTTTTTTGAAGGATAAAAGTTGGATAACCTTCATCCATTTTACTTCTTAATCGAGTTGCATTCTCTAAAATTGAAGATTTTTTCGATTGTCTTAAAACTTCGGTTAACTGAAATTCTTCTATTTTCAAATTAAAAAAATGATTCTCTAAATAAACTTTATTTAATGCTGGTGAGTGGTCACATCCTACAGGAGGCAATTGGCCTTCGTCTCCGAGTAAAATCAATTTACAACCCTCTCCCGAAAAAACATATTCCATCAAATCTTCTAATAAATTCCGTTCACTAATAGAACCATCTTTTTGCATCGAAAAATCGCCTATCATCGATGCTTCATCAACGATGAAAGTTGTATTTTTATGAAGATTCGAATTTAAACTTAAACGAATTGCTCCATCAGTAGCTGCTTGTTTTCGATAAATTTGTTTGTGAATAGTAAATGCCAATTGATTAGATTTCTGACTTAAAACCTTTGCTGCTCTTCCAGTTGGAGCAAGCAATTTACATCGAAATTTATTTTTCACTAAGGTTTTTACCAAAGCCCCAAGAATTGAAGTTTTACCAGTTCCAGCATATCCTTTCAATAGAAAAAGTTGATTTTTTTCAATAACTGCAACAAACTCAACCAAGCGTTGAATCAATAAAGATTGATGTTCGGTTGGTTCATGTCCAAAATTGGAATAAAACTCATGAATAAAATCTGATTTATGCATATAAAATGATCCCTTCTTTTGCTTGAATTGCTTGAGCGCCTTGTACACCTCCAGTATGAATAAAAATAACTGTTTGGTTATCTAAATTCCCTTTCTTTAATTCTTCAAATAAAGTAAACATCACTTTACCAGTATAAATTGGATCAAGCGGCACTTTCGTTTTGGAATAAAAATCACGTATAAAATTTAATAATTCGATTGTATATTTTGCATATCCTCCAAAATGACTTTCTTGATGAACATTGACTTTTGAGAGTAATTCCTCAATCAAATCTTTTTCAAAAACGGAAGAAATATACAAATTCGTCATTTCCTCAATTGAAGCATAATTTTTAAGTACTGGAACGACATTCAATTTTGCATTTTCAGCTAAACCTAAAAGAATTCCGCAACTTGTAGTCGTTGTCCCTTGAGCAACAAAAACGTGATCATAAGTACGATTGATTTCTTTGATAATTTCCTGACAACCAATCATTCCATAAAAATTAGCCCCGCCTTCTGGAACTTGATAAAAATTGGGATATTGAACACTTAATTCCTCTTTATAAATTCGTTCATTTCTTAAATCATATTTTGTTCGAGGAACAAAAACCAAATGCATACCAAGGTCAGCACATCTTTGCAAGGTTATATTCGAATTTACATTCAATTCGTCTCCTCTGACAATTCCAACAGCCTTTACTCCTACTTTATGACAAGCTGCTGCTGTTGCCACTAAGTGATTTGAATATGCCCCTCCAAAAGTTAATATTCCTTCTTGTTTCAATTGTTGGGCTTGTTGAATATTGTATTTTAATTTTCGCCATTTATTTCCTGAAACATCGGAATCAATCAAATCGTCTCGTTTAATAAATAATTTACAATTTCTGCTTTCCAATTCCTCCAAACTAATTTCCTGCAAGATTGATTTTTCGACTGAATACAACATATTTTAATATATCTGTCAAAAATAGATGTTAACTTTGTAAGATGAAAGAAGATTTTTCAAATTTTTCAGGTAAACCCAAATTAGAGGAAGACGAATTTTACATGAGTCCAGAAGGCTATATTATTTTCACTGAAAAATATCACTTAAAAAGAGGATATTGCTGTAAAAGTGGTTGTAAACATTGCCCTTATGGTTTCGATAAAAAAACAGGAAAAGTAAAAAACAATTAGTCACCTCATATTAACCAATATATCTTCAACTCTACAACAGTTCAGAATAAGAATCAATTAATTTAATTTTAAAAATTAAAACAAGAATATGAACCTAAGTTCGATTAAAATTTCACACTCAGATTTTATTTAAATTTGAACGAAAGATGTTTATTTTCAAATGTATAGAACTATAATTTAAGTCTTTCGAAAGGAGCTAAATCAAGATAACATTACTACTCTTTTGAATTTAATTGGAAAACTTTTTTGTATTTCACCTATAAAAAGCGATTCAAATGCAAAATTTTAATTGAACTCCTATGTTTGAAATTAGAACTCAAAAAAGTAGAATTTCTTTAATTTCCTGCTAATTTTATTAATCCATCTTTATTAATAATGTCTAATTTACGGGTATGGATTTCTACAAGACCTTCTTCTTTAAAATCTTTCAATAAACGAATCAATGTTTCTGTAGCTGTTCCGACATAATTTGCTAAATCTTCGCGGGTCAAATTGATTTCTTCTTCTTTGTAAACATCATCTAAGATCAACAAAACACATGCTAATCGTTCACGAACAGATTTTTGAGCCATATTCGTAATAAAAATCGCTCTTTCACTCAATTCTTTTGATAACTCACGCATAATTCCATTTCTGAAACTCGTATTTGTATCAATCATATTTAAAAAATCTTCTTTCGCTATAAAACAAATATTGCATTCTTCGAGTGCAGTAGCAGAAACTTTATATGGTTCACCACTAAACATAGATCGAAAACCAATAATTTCACCTTCACCTGCAATTTGAATAATTTGTTCTTTTCCTTCCTCTCCTCTTGTAAAAACTTTTACTTTTCCTTTATTGATACAAAAAACACCTCGAGGAAAGCTTCCATCTAAAAATAACCCTTGATTTTTTTTATAAAAAGCACACGATTTTTGCTCATTTAACTCATTAACATGATCTTCACAAAAGGAAGCAAATAATGAATCTTTTCGTACAGCGCAATGCTGACAACTAACGTGTTTATGTGACTTATCCAACATATAAAACTAATTACTTTTCAAATATAACTATTAATTCTTAATTGCTTTTAACATGATTGAAGTCATTTTTTTAACAAACAGACTTTTTCTAACTTTGCCATAGGATTTATTTATAATATGAGCGATAAAAAAATATTGATCCAAAAATATAATGTACCAGGACCGAGATATACCTCTTATCCCACAGTACCCTTTTGGAAAAACGATCAACTTTCTCAAAAAGAATGGATTGAAACAATTGAAAGGAATCGAAATGCTTTTCAATCCAATGAAATTAGTGTTTATATTCACTTACCTTTTTGTGAAAGTTTATGTACTTTTTGTGGTTGTCATAAACGAATTACTAAAAATCATTCTGTTGAAGAACCTTACATAGATACTTTAATTAAAGAATGGAAAATTTATCGTTCGTTATTAAATTTCAAACCAACAATTAAAGAATTTCATTTCGGTGGAGGTACACCAACATTTTTTAAAGCTTCCGAACTCAAAAGACTTTTAGTTGCCTTATTCGAAGCAGAAAATATTGACTCTAAAGAACACGAATTAAGTTTTGAAGCTCATCCCAATAACACAACCGAAGATCATTTAAAAACTTTATTCGACTTTGGTTTTAGACGATTAAGTCTTGGGATACAAGATTATAGTCCCAACGTTCAAAAAGCAATTCATCGTTTTCAACCATTTGAGAATGTTCAAATTGTTCATGAATTAGCGAAAGAAATCGGTTATACTTCAATTAGCCACGATTTAGTTTTTGGCTTACCGAAACAACATCTCAAAGATATACTTTCAACAATTGAAAAAACGTTGTTACTAATGCCAGATCGAATTTCACTATATAGTTATGCACATGTTCCTTGGATTAAAGGGAATGGACAACGTGGGTATAATGAAAGTGATTTACCGAAAAATGAAGAAAAACGGATTTTATATGAACAATCCAAGGAATTTTTAGAAAAAGCAGGTTATATCGAAGTTGGAATGGATCATTTTGCCTTAAAACATGATGATTTAGCAAAAGCTATGCAATCCAAAAAATTACATCGCAATTTCATGGGTTATACGACTCAAAGTACAAGTATGATGATTGGATTAGGAATGTCTTCTATTTCTGATAGTTGGTATGGTTTTGCACAAAACGATAAATCTGTTGAAGAATACACTCAAATTGTAAATGAAGGAAAACTTCCTGTTTTTAGAGGTCACATTTTAACGGAAGAAGATTTATTAATCAGAAGACATATTTTAAATTTAATGTGTCATTTTGAAACCGAAATTGATAAAAATTCAATCATTCAATCACTTTTTCCTATAATTAAAAGTAGATTAGCGGAAATGATTAAAGATGGTTTAGTAAATATTGAAGGTCAAAAAGTGAAAATTACCGAAATTGGAATTCCATTCGTTCGTAATTGTTGCATGGCATTCGATCAGGATTTAAACAAACAAGAAATAAGAGAAAATTTGTTTTCGAAAACTATTTAGAGAAATCAAGGCTATAAAATATAAGAATCAAGGACTAAATCTCTTTCATCTTATATTTTTCAATCTTTAAGTCTAGTGATTATGAGTGAAAATTGTTACCATTGTGGGGATGATGTTATCGGTAAGGGTTACCTTATTGAAGATAAAAAATTTTGCTGTAATGGTTGTATGATGGTTTATCAATTGCTTTCTGAAAATAACATGGGAGCTTATTACACTTTGGAAAAAAAACCTGGAGTAAAACCTTCTAATTCGAACGAAAGTAAATATACCTTTTTAGAAGTTGAAAGCATACAAGAAAAATTCATTGATTTTAGAGAAGGGAATACTTCAAAAATCACCTTCTTTCTACCCGAAATTCACTGTTCTTCTTGTATTTACTTATTAGAAAACATTTCTAAAATTGAACCAAACATTTTAAATTGCCAAGTAAACTTCACAAAAAGAGAAGCAAAAATAGCCTATAATTCAACTAAAATTAAACTTTCAGAAGTAGCATTATTGTTAGATAAAATCGGCTATGCCCCTAATTTTGGAAACAAGCAAGAAACTGAAAAAAAAATGGACAAACAATTCTTATATAAATTAGGAATTGCAGGGTTTGCTTTTGGAAGTATTATGCTCTGGAGTTTTCCTGAATATTTAGGGATAGAGGATATGAATCAAAAAATGCGAAACTTTACCTCTTATTTATCATTTATTGTTTCGCTACCTGTTTTATTATATTCTGCAAACACTTATTTTATTTCAGCTTATAAAGCTATAAAATATAGAAATTTAAATTTAGATGTTCCTATAACCATCGGAATTATAGCTTTATATACACAAAGTACTTATACTATTTTTACTGGGGATGGTCCTGGCTATATGGACTCATTTGCAACATTTATTTTTTGGCTTTTAATCGGAAAATGGTTTCAAAACAAAACGTATAAAACATTGTCATTTGAACGAGATTATAAATCTTATTTTCCAGTTGCAATTACAAAAATTAGTGACCATAAAGAAACAATTGTAGAAATTGAAGAAATCAAGCAATATGACAGCATACTCATTCGAAATGAAGAAGTCATACCTTGTGATTGCGAATTAATTTCGGATGAAGCTAAAATCGATTACAGTTTTGTTACTGGTGAATCTATTCCAATTCTAAAAAAGAAAGGCGATTTTATATATGCCGGAGGAAAACTATTAGGTCAACGTAGTCAATTCAAAGTTCTAAAAGAAAGTAACCGAAGTCATCTAACACAACTTTGGAATGATGTTACAAAAGAAGATAAAGAAGCCAACCAGCGTACTGTTCAAGATAAAATTTCTGTTTATTTTTTAGTAATTATTTTAATTATTTCAGCGGCATCAGGAATCAGCTGGGCATTCATCGATAGTTCCAAAATCACACAAATTGTAGTATCGATATTAATTGTTGCTTGTCCATGTGCGTTAGCAATTTCAGCTCCTTTTACTTATGGAAATATTACCCGTGTTTTAGGTAGCAAAGGATTGTATATTAAAAATGCAAAGGTAATTGAGCGAATTAATGAAATTTCAGATATTGTTTTCGATAAAACGGGTACTTTAACAACAGGTATTCTAGACGGTATTGAGTTTATAGGCGATGAATTAACTGCAAAAGAAAAAGCGATGATAATATCTGTTGCACATTCATCAACACATCCTTTATCTCGAGGAATTGTTCAATTTTTAAAAAAGAATATCACGAATGAACTACCTGAAGTAACAAAATTTGAAGAAATATCAGGAAAAGGAATCGAGGCAATTTGTGATGCAAAAAATGTAAAAATTGGATCAAAAAAAATGATTGCTCCCCTGTCAATCCAAGAAGAATTGTATGAAACATCTGTTTATATATCAATAGATGGAGAAATAAAAGGAAAATACATTTTTCATTCAGAATTGAGACCTGGTATCGAAAAAATGGTTCAAAATTTAAACAAATATCAACTTCATATTTTATCTGGTGATAATAAAAAAGATGAAGCATTATTAAAAATCTTTTTTCCTAAAAACACTACTTATTTATTTAATCAATCCCCGAAAGACAAACTTCAATTTATAGAAGAATTAAAGCAAAAACAACATAAAGTAATGATGATTGGTGATGGTCTGAATGATGCTGGTGCTCTTGGTAAGTCGGACGTTGGCATTGCTGTTTCAGAAGATATTTTCAGATTTACACCATCATCAGATGCCATTATAGAAGCCTCTAAATTATACATCCTTCCACAACTAATCGGAATCTCTAATTTTTCAAAGATAGTCCTTCGTATTTGTTTATTTTTTTCTATATCCTACAACATTATTGGTCTATCAATCGCAATAAGTGGTCAAATGTCTCCATTAGTTGCAGCCATATTAATGCCTATAAGTTCTATTTCAGTTGTCGCAATTAGCACTTTTACGGTATTAATTAAAGGAAAAAAAATCTAACGAATCTCCAATGCTTACTTTAACATTCTTCAAATTAATTTGATAACACAGGAAATTGTCTCAACAAACGTTTGAATAAAAAAGGAGTAACATTTTTTTCTTCTTTATTTTTCATAATTACAACTTTATCATTTTTAGTAATGTAATAAGTATAATTATATATTCCGAAATTGATATATGAATTATTTGGATGCACGCTGGTAATTGTTTCAAAATCAAAACCTAAACGCTGAACTGTCAACTTTTTCACAATAACCTCATCGTAATCTTTCGTCATTAAACTGGTTAAAATTGCCCAATTTTTATTGATTATTTTTAAAGTCTCTGAACTAATCGTTTTAGTAGATTTACGAACTTCAGAATGATAATGGTTTTTACATCCTATTCCACAAAAAATCTTATCAGATCTTCCAAAGATAGCTTTTTCACATATTAAACATGTTCTGTTTTTGGTGTTAGTTTTCAATTGACACATAATTTATTTGAGTATAATAATTTTTAATTCTTTCTTGAATTTAAGAAAAATGTTGAGAAGTTGGTTTCGAATTTTAAAAAATATTTGGGAATAGTCGTTTCTATCCGTTAGAAACACCTTTCCCCTTATCACTATTAAGTTTTAGTAAAAAAAACAATGTAATATTAAATTAATTGAAGCTTTTAAAAATAGTTGTTTCTATCCGTTAAAAACCCCTTCCCCCCACATCTATCAAACCTTTCCAAAAAACACGCCATCAAATCCACCATTTTTTTAATAAGCCTTTCCCAACCAAATTTATTTAATGTCCTCCCCAATTTTAAACATCATATTACGTCGTATTTTACTTTTAAATTTAAAATTCTATTTCTAAAAAATAATTTATACCGTTTCTAAATAACATATTAAAACTGGTTATAAAACACGCTAACTATTGAATTAACTAACTTTTTTATATTTCTGGGTAACTTAATCGTTTAAAAATATAATACGTTAAATCACTTAGAAATAAAAATTCATCAAAAACATTATTCGTTTCAACTACTTTTTATCTATATTTAGGAAACAAAACACCGTCAAAAAGTACTTTATTAACTGAAACAACACTATTGCTAATTGAAAAAATAAAAACATGATACAAATCAGGTTTTCCTCTAATTCGAATCATTCTTTACTTTTTGCTTATTCAATTACTTTGTAACATGGGAATAATATACATAATGCTTGTAGTAAGTTTGATTATTGCGCTCTTTTTTTTAGGCTCATTTTTATGGGCAATTAAAACAGGACAATACGAAGACGACTATACACCTTCAGTTAGAATTCTCTTTGAAGATGAATTAATAAATAATAACCAAAACAAAAACGAAAATGGAAGTTCAGAAGTTTAGTTACGATAACAAAATCGTAAAGAATTTTGCCTACGCCACCATTATTTGGGGGATTACAGGTATGCTTGTTGGGTTGATTGTGGCTTTACAGCTAGCTTTTCCCGAGTTTTTTAATGACTATCTAGGGTTTAGTTTCCTTTCCTTTGGTAGATTAAGACCGTTGCATACTAACGCAGTAATTTTTGCCTTCGTAGGAAATGGTATTTTTATGGGGGTCTATTACTCATTACAACGCCTTTTAAAAACACGTATGTGGAGTGATAAATTGAGTAATATCAATTTTTGGGGTTGGCAAATTTTAATACTTTGTGCTGTTGCGACACTGCCTTTTGGTATCACTACAGGTAAAGAATATGCTGAGTTAGAATGGTGGATTGATATTCTCATTGCAGGCTTATGGGTTGTATTTGGTTTCAATATGTTTGCTACGATTTTAACACGAAGAGTTAAGCACTTATATGTTGCTATTTGGTTCTTCATTGCCACATTTGTCACAGTTGCTATCTTACATATCTTTAACTCTTTTGAACTACCCGTTTCTTTCTTTAAAAGTTATTCTTGGTACGCAGGTGTTCAAGATGCGTTAGTTCAATGGTGGTATGGACACAATGCTGTTGCATTCTTTTTAACAACTCCATATCTAGGTTTGATGTACTACTTTGTTCCTAAAGCTGCTAACCGCCCTGTTTATTCTTACAGATTATCTATTATTCACTTCTGGGCTTTAATCTTCATTTACATTTGGGCAGGTCCTCACCATTTATTATACTCTTCTTTACCAGATTGGGCTCAAAGTTTAGGCGTTGTTTTCTCTGTAATGCTTATTGCTCCATCTTGGGGAGGTATGTTAAATGGCTTATTGACTTTAAGAGGTGCATGGGACAGGGTTCGTGATGATGTTATGCTGAAATTCATGGTTGTTGCTTTGACTTGCTACGGTATGGCAACTTTTGAAGGTCCTCTTTTATCTTTGAAAAATGTCAATGTTATCTCTCACTTTACCGATTGGACAATTGCACACGTTCATGTTGGAGGTTTAGGTTGGAACGGTATGTTTACTTTTGGTATGCTTTACTGGTTATTTCCTAAATTATACAGAACTGAGTTATATTCTAAAAAATTAGCAAACCAACACTTCTGGATTGCAACCTTAGGTATCTTATTATATGCAATTCCTATGTACTATGCTGGTTTTGTTCAAGGACAAATGTGGCAAGAATTTAAACCTGACGGAACATTGGCTTACCAAGATTTCTTAGAAACGGTTCAAATTATTAAACCTTTCTATGTCTTACGATCTTTAGGTGGTTTATTGTTTATTGTTGGTGCTGTAATGATGTTCTACAATTTAGTAAAAACAGCTAAAAGTGGTCAACTATTAGCTAATGAAGAAGCTGAAGCTCCTGCCTTAATGAAAACATCAAACTCCACTAATAAAGGAGAATATTGGCATCGAAAAATAGAAAGCAGACCTGTAAGAATGATGGTTTTTGCAATACTTTGTGTTTCTATTGGAGGTTTGGTACAAATTATCCCTACAATGATTGTAAAAAGCAATATCCCTACTATCGCAAGTGTGAAACCTTATACACCACTTGAATTAGAAGGTCGTGATATTTACATCAAAGAAGGTTGTTATAATTGTCACTCTCAATTAATTCGTCCTTTACGATTTGAAACTGCTCGTTTTGGTGATTATTCTAAAGCAGGTGAATTTGTTTATGATCATCCATTCCAATGGGGATCAAAAAGAACAGGACCTGATTTGGCACGTGAAGGAGGAAATATCAAAATTAAAAAAAGTAATTTTTGGCACTATCAACACATGGTACGTCCGAAAGATGTTTCTAAAGGCTCTATCATGCCTGCTTATGTTTGGTTAAAAGAAAATGACCTTGATGTTTCTTTAATTGAGAAAAAAATAAATGCGATGAGAACTTTAGGGGTTCCTTACAAAAATGGTTACGAAAAGCAAGCAAAAGCTGATTTAGACAAACAAGCATTGGAAATAGCAACAGACATTATGAATAATCAACCTGCTGCTATCATGAAAAATGTTAACAAAGAAACTGAAATAAACAAATTGCAGAAAAAAGAAATCGTAGCGCTAATTGCATACTTACAACGATTAGGGAAAGATGCAATGACGACAACGACAACAATGCCTTCAAAGTAGTATAAACGAAATAAATAAGAACGCATGTTACGATTTATAAAACATAATTTAACGGGAATTGACGGAGTTGCAATCTACCCTATTATCTCCCTGCTCATCTTTGTCATTTTCTTTGCCGCTGTTATTACATTGGTGATACGAATGAAAAAAAAAGATGTAGAAGAATTAAGTCAAATACCTTTTGAAACTAGTGAAAACGAAAATCAAGAGACAATAGGAATTTTAAAATAATAGAAGATGAAAAAGTCATATATTATATCAAGTGCATTGCTTTTCATGATGTTGTTTAACGCAACCATCTTCGCACAAGACGGAGAAGCAATTTTCAAATCAAAATGCAGTGCTTGCCATATTTTAGGGAAAGACGGGACTGGACCTAATTTAGCTGGTGCAAAACAAAAGTGGGTAGATGCCGGTGAAGGTGATATGCTAGCTGAATGGGTGAAAAATTCAACTGCTTTAATTGCTGGTGGTAAAAGTAAATTAGCAAACGAAATCAAAGCATACAGTCCGATGGATATGCCTGCTCAGGATGTTACTCCTGCTGATGTGGACGCTATCTTTACATTTATCGACACTCCTGTAGCTACTCCATCGATTGAAAATACATCTCCAACTAATAAACCTGTTACTCCAGAAGTTACTTATATTCCCAATTACAATGATAATTTAACTTTATTTTATTGGTTACTTTTAGCGATTGCAATTTTGGCTATCGGAATAATCATTATGTCTTCTTCAATCATGAATTTAGCTAAATCAGATTATTTCAAAAATAAATTAGCCGAGAAAAACGCTAAAGAAGAAAATAATTCTTCAATTAACACAACTTTAATTGCAATTTTAGGAATGTTTGGATTAATGGCAATGAATAATTCTTCATTAGCTTTAAGTTTCAATAGTCCTGGGGAAGCAGTGGAAAAAGCTCCGTGGTTAATGGTGGAAAATAGCGATATTTATTTTTTAATTGCAATCAATTTAATTTTAGTTGCTGTAATATTTTATTTAAAAGGAATGTTCAAAAACTTAATGAATTTAATTCGTTCTAAAGAAGAAACAGTTGTAGCTGACACTCCTAAAGCGATGAAAAAAATCAATAAAGTTTTAACTGATGTAGTTCCAATCGAGGAAGAAGAATCTATTTTAATGCATCATGAATACGATGGTATTAGAGAATTAGACAATAATTTACCTCCTTGGTGGGTTTGGATGTTTGTAATCACAATTATTTTTGCTGTTGTCTATTTATTCAATTATCACATTCTAAAAACAGGTGACTTACAATATACTGCTTATGAAAAAGAAATGAAACAAGCAGATAAAGAAGTCAAAGCGTATTTAGAAGCAAATGCGATGGATATTGATGAAACTTCTGTTACCTTATCAACTGATTCAGGAGATTTAGATAAAGGAAAAGCATTATTTGAAACAAATTGTGTGACTTGCCACAACCCAAAAGGAGAAGGAATTATCGGACCCAATTTAACAGATAAAAATTGGATTTATGGATACGACATCAAGGATGTTTTCAAAACTATAAAAAATGGGACTTCAAATGGAATGCCTGAACATGGTTCTAAATTCAATCCAGTTCAAATTCAACAAGTCGCTTCTTTTGTTTTATCATTACCTGAAACGAAAGGAAAAGAAGCACAAGGAGATATCATTGAAAAATAACAAATAGATTCAAGACTATAAGATTCAGGATTTTAAGACAAATACCTTAAAGTCTTGAATTCTTTAGCCTTTCATCTATAAAATTCTTTACAACATGAGCGAAGATAAAGAAGATTTTAGAGATCGTATTGCCACTGTAAATGAAGATGGTAAACGCGTTTGGATATTTCCTAAAAAACCAAAAGGCCGATATTTCAACTATCGTAAAATAACCAGTTACTCACTTTTAGCATTCCTCTTTTTATTACCACATATAAAAGTTCATGGAGACCCTTTCCTACTTTTGAATGTTATTGAAAGAAAATTTATCATTTTTGGATATATTTTTTGGCCTCAAGATTTCTATATTTTCGCTATTGCAACAATACTCGGAATCGTTTTTATAATTCTTTTCACTATTATTTACGGTAGAATCTTTTGTGGGTGGATCTGTCCTCAAACCATTTTTATGGAAATGATATTCAGAAGAATCGAATATTGGATTGAGGGAGATTATACACATCAAAAAAAATTAGCCAATCAATCTTGGAATGCTGAAAAAATAAGAAAAAGAATCCTCAAACATTCTATTTTTTGGATCATTTCTTTCATGATTGCCAATACATTTTTAGCTTATATTATCAGCGCAGATGAATTATGGAGAATTCAAACAGATAATATGGTTAAACACTACGGCGGTTTAATTGCAACTGCTGTTTTTACAACTGTATTCTATTTCGTATTTGCCCGATTAAGAGAACAGGTTTGCACAACAATTTGTCCTTATGGTAGGTTACAAGGTGTATTACTCGATCCAAATTCTATGGTCGTAGCATACGATTACAAAAGAGGAGAAGGACGAGCAAAATTCAAAAAAGGAGAAGACCGAAAAAATATCGGCAAAGGAGATTGCATTGATTGTAAATTATGCGTGCATGTATGTCCTACTGGAATCGATATTCGGAATGGTACGCAATTAGAATGCATCAACTGTACTGCTTGTATTGACGAATGTGATACAATTATGGAAGGTGTTGGTCAAGAAAAAGGCTTAATCCGCTTCGTTTCTGAAAATGGCATCAAAAATGGAACCGGTTTTCAATGGACAAAAAGAGTAAAAGCCTATACTGTTTTATTATTTGTTTTACTAGGTATTTTAGCAACTCTATTGGTAACTCGACAAGATTTCCAAGCTACTATTTTCAGGCAAAGAGGAACTTCTTATATCGCAGAAAATAATGGAATGATTGAAAACATTTTTGAAATTAACTTATCTAATAAAACCCGAAATGATTTTAAAATCCAATTGAAATTAGAAGATAAAATTGGTTCAATTAAGCTGGTAGTAAAAAACTTAACTTTAAAAAAAGAAGCTCATTTAAAAGACCGCTTCATTGTTCAATATCCTTTCTCTGCAATGGAAAATGGCAAAAAAAATATAATTATCATTGTGCTCGGAAATGGAAAAGAAATTCAAAGAGTAAAAGCACGATTCATCGGTCCAATGCTCTAATTTAATACAATTAAACGGAGTATTTATAAATTTCAAATTAACAAAAATGAGCTGGGGAAAAGGTATCACAATAGCAATGATTGCTTTCATGACATTTATTTTATACATGGTATTTACTTTAATGTCCAAAAATACAGATTTAGAAAGCGACGATTATTATAAAAAAGAAATCGAATTCGAAAAAGAAATTCAATCGCTAACAAATACCAGTAAATTAAAAGAAAAAGTGAAAGTTTCTCAATTAGAAAAATATGTCGTTATTCAATTCCCAGCTATCGAAGGAATAGACTCTATGCGGGTTGAATTATTCAGACCTAATAATGAAAAAGATGATCAATTATTTATTTTGAAAGAAACCAAAACATTAACCATTCTAAAATCAAAACTCAAAATAGGAATCTACAACTTAAACATTCATTTCAAAATCAAAAATGAATCATATATGCAAAAAGAAACGATTCGAATTTAAATGATTAAACAAAACTAAAAGAAAATAAAATTTGAACACATTACTTCTTTGGGCTTTTGGAATTGGTGTAATAGCCAATTTGCATTGTTTGGGAATGTGTGGTCCTATTGCAATGGCTATTCCAATCAATCGATCAAGTAAAACCACTCAATTTTGGGGTGTTTTACAATATAATTTTGGAAGAATTACTACCTACTCTATTTTAGGTTTTTTAGTCGGATTGATTGGTCTTGGAATACATTTCATCGGATTTTTACAAAGTTTAAGTATTGTTGCAGGATTTGGAATTATTATTTATGCTTGGCGAAAAGTAATATTTGATGGTACTGTAATTCAAAATTTTTCTTCAAATTTTCTTCAAAAATTTACATCTAAAAATATGGGTAAAATTTTGAAAAACAACCATTCCTTCAAAATATTTTTACTTGGTCTATTGAATGGACTTCTTCCTTGTGGAATGGTTTATACCGCACTTATCACTTCAATTACTGCTGGTACACCTTTTTATTCAATGTTCTGCATGCTTACTTTTGGTTTAGGAACTTTACCAGGAATGCTTGTTATTACTCTTTTCGCAAATCAACTTTCAATAAAATTTAGAGGTCGAATCAATAAAGTTCTCCCCTATTTTGTAACCATTATTGGTTTACTAATTCTACTTCGCGGTCTTAATTTAGGGATTCCATACCTAAGCCCTGAAATAAAATTCAGTGAAAAAACAAAAAAAGTGGACTCAATTACTTGTCATAAAAGCTTCAATCCAAATAAAATAGAGAAATAAACTTTCTTCCTCATTTTTCCCCTTTCATACGAATATTCTAAGAAATTAAAACTATTTTATTAATTTTGAATTCTAATTTAACTCGTATATGATTGAAGTAACAAATCTTTACAAAGAATTTATTCTCTCCAAACAGCAGCAAAAAGAATTAAATACTACAGATAAAAAATCAATTGCTGTAAATAATATCAGCTTTAAATGTGAACCTGGAAAAATATTTTCACTATTAGGTCCAAATGGGGCTGGAAAAACTACAACATTAAGAATGTTATCTACTATTTTTAAACCGACATCTGGAACAATAAAAATTGCAGGAATCGATGCTATTGAATATCCACAAGAAGCACGAAAAAAAATTGGCTTTCTAACAGGTTCAACAGGATTATACGCACGATTAACTCCCAATGAATTAGTAGAATATTTTGCTAAGCTATACCATGTAAAGCATTCAGACCTAAATATTCGAAAAGATAAATTATTTACCTTATTGGATATGCATGATTTTCAAAACAAACGAATTGGAAAATTAAGTACCGGTATGAAACAAAAAGTTTCAATCTGTCGCACAATGATTCACGATCCTCAAGTCATTATTTTTGATGAACCAACCAGCGGTTTAGATGTAATTACAGCAGAAAATATTATCAAATTAATTAAAGATTGTAAATCCGAAGGCAAAACTGTAATTTTTTCAAGTCATATCATGAGTGAGGTTGATTTACTTTGCGACGATATTGCTATTATTCATAAAGGAAAATTACTATATAGCGATACGATGAATGAGTTTAAAAATCAAATGATTACAGAAAATCTAACAACTGAATTTATTCACATTGTCAATTCTTCAAAAAATAACTAAGATGATTTTTACCATTTTCAAAAAAGAATTAAAAGACACTTTAAGAGATCGAAGGACTTTTATGACAATGATTGTAATTCCTGTTCTAATATTTCCAATCGTATTGAATTTATTTGTTGGAGTTTCAGAAGGCTACAATAAAGAATCTGCTACTAAAAAAATAAACATTGGAGTTGTTGCTTCTCCTGAAAATAATGTCATTGATGAATTAAAAAACATCCCTTCAATAATTGGTGATAAAAAAGTGATTCGATACAAAGACACACTCTCTCTTATAAATGATATTCGAAAAGACAGTTTACAAGTTGGCATTTTTATGAATGAAAATTTCGAAATGCATTTAACTGAAAAAACAACTGCTCCTGTAATGGTTTATTATAATGCAACTGAAATGGGTATGAAAGATCGCGCTGAACAATATATGACCATCATCCAAGAAAATGCAAAACGTAAACGCTGTCAAGAATTACACATCGATGAACAAAAATTGACTCCTATTTTCTCTTCCTACATTAATGTGGCTTCTGACAAAGAAATGATTGGAAAATTAGCTGGCGGAATTTTACCTTACATTTTCATTGCTTTTGGTTTCATAGGATGCATGTATCCTGCTATCGACTTATTTACTGGAGAAAAAGAAAGAGGCACAATCGAAACTTTATTAACGACACCTGTTCAACGATGGCAGATTCTATTCGGAAAAATGGGGGTAGTTGTATTATCAGGTCTTTTAGCAGCAACATGTGCTTTACTCGGCTTATTTTTGTCTATTGAAGTATTTAAATTAGTAGAAGATAAAGAGTTATTAGCAATCATTCACAGTATTTTAAGTCCAAGTTTCATCTTCGCATTGTTTACTTTATTATTTCCGCTCACAATTTTCTTTGCAGGTGTCATGATTCCTATTGCTATTTATGCCAAAACATTTAAAGAAGCACAAAGTATTATTACACCTTTGAATATCGTCATGGTACTACCTGCAATGGTTGGTTTTTTTCCAGGAATCAAATTGGATTGGATAACTGCCTGTATTCCAGTTATTAATGTCGTATTATCAACAAAAGAACTTATATCTGGTACTTTGGATATAGGTCTATTAGGTGTTTCATTTAGTGTCATGGTCTTGTTGGCAATAACAGCTATTTTTATTTCATTTAAGCAATTTGATAAAGAAACCAATATCATACAATAAATAAAACCCTTATATTTGCGCAACTTTAAACTTTTAAACCGAGTTTAAGTTGTGCTAAAACTATGGAAATTAATAAATATTTGAAATCAAACTTTTTTCAAAAAATTATCCAACCTCCTAAACGAACTTTTAATGATTATTTTGAAGAAGCAAGATATGTTCTTTCATATAGAATGTGTTTATTTCTTTCAATCGCTTTAGGTTCACTTTTTATTATTTTATACATTTTTTACAATGAAATGTATTCTATCCTTACATTTATTGGTTTTTTAAGTGTTTTTATATCCTTTTTCTTCATTCGCCTTACAGGAAAATATCAAACCTTCGCCCTTTCTTTTAATATTTTTGCAGCTGTATTATGTGAATTTACACTTTATGCCATAAAAGATCAACCACACATTGTCGATGGTTTATGGATGGTTATCAATATTCTCTTTGCATTTATGACTGTAACCAAAAGATGGGCATTAATCATTACTGTTTTTCATACCTTAAGTCTTTCTTTCTTTTTTCTTACTTTTTACAACGAACAAATTGTCTTAATCAAACTTTTAAATGAACAACAAGTAATTGGAAATGCTTTGAATATTATTATTTGTTTTTCTGTAATTTTATTTTTATGTTGGCAAAACATTAACACGACTAATTATGCTCAAATTCAATTAAACAGAACGAAAGAAGCCCTTCAAAGTCAATACAATATCATCAATAAGCAAAATATTGAAAAAACGGCAATGGTGAAAGAAATTCATCACCGTGTCAAAAATAACCTGCAAGTGATCGTTAGTTTACTTCGTTTACAATCCCATGAATTAGCAAATGAAGAAGCAATTGAAAAATTTAGAGACACTACCAGTCGCGTTTTGACAATGTCTTTGATTCACGAAAAAATGTATCAAACTGAAGAGTTATCAAAAATTAATATCGAAGAATATTTCAGTAGTTTAGCCCGAGATTTAATTCATTCATATCAAATTGAATTTGAAGTCGAAACCACAATAGAGTGCAACATTGAAAAATTAGGACTAAAACCAATCGTTCCTTTAGCATTAATTATCAATGAATTATTTTCAAATTCATTAAAATATGCTTTCAATTTCAAAGATGAAGCTAAAATCGAATTAAAATTAAACCAAATAGACACGACTTATTTTGAATTGGAATATTCAGACAATGGTACTTGGAAAGAGCCTAAAAAAGAACAATCTTTTGGGTTAAGTTTAATTGAAACTTTAACTGAACAACTAGACGGTTCAATGGCTTTCGAATTTAGCCCTAAAACAAGTTATAAATTCATCCTTAAAAACACCGAAGACAAATAAACCTGACTTTTATCATGTTTCTGTTTGATTACAATCATTCTGTTTTCAGAGATTCATTTGTTATTTTGTAAAATGACTTGGTGTAAATTCTCTTACCAATCATACAAGATATTCATTGAATTATCAAAGATTTGAGCAATTCTACATTGTATTAAACCAAATTAAAATATAGATGAAAACAGAAGCACTTTCAAAAGAAGAATTACTTCTCGCATTTGAAGAAAAGATTAATTCAGAACAAAAAATTGAACCACTAGACTGGATGCCTGATGAATACAGAAATCATTTAATTCGCCAAATCTCACAACATGCCCATTCCGAAGTCATCGGTATGCAACCTGAAGGAAATTGGATTACTAGAGCGCCTTCTTTAAGAAGTAAAAAAATATTACTTGCTAAAATTCAAGATGAAGGTGGACATGGTTTGTATTTATACAGTGCTGCTGAAACACTTGGAGTTAGTCGAGATCAATATATACAATGGTTGCATGAAGGAAAAGCTAAATATGCTTCTGTTTTTAATTATCCAGCTTTAAATTGGGCTGATATGGGAGCTATTGGTTGGTTGGTTGATGGTGCTGCAATTACCAATCAAGTTTCTTTACAAAGAACTTCTTACGGTCCATATTCACGTGCAATGGTTCGTATTTGCAAAGAAGAATCTTTCCATCAAAGACAAGGCTACGAAATTATGTGGAAAATGATGGAAGGAACAAAAGACCAACAACAAATGGCTCAAGATGCCTTAAACCGTTGGTGGTGGCCAGCATTAATGATGTTCGGTCCTCATGATGGAGATTCTCCACATACGAGCAATGCTATGAAATGGAAAATAAAACGCGAAACAAATGATATTTTACGTGAGAAATTTATTAACAAAACAATTCCTCAAGCTGAATTAATTGGATTGAAAGTACCAGATACCCAAATTGAATTACTTAGTGATGGTAGCTATAAACACAGTGATATCAATTGGGATGAATTTTGGCAAGTTGTAAATGGAAATGGACCATGTAATGCACAACGATTAGCTCATCATATTCAGGTTCATAATGAAGGAGCTTGGGTACGTGAAAGTGCTAATTTAAGCGGAAATCTGGAGTAAATAAAATTAAAAATGTAATTTATTTTGGTCAATTAACATTGAAATCTTCGGATATTGAACACAACATCTAAAATAAATTTAAAATAATTTAAGAATATAACTAAATATAAAACTATGAATAATAAAGATACTCAAGGAGAATTATGGGAAGTATTTATCCAAAGTAAACCAGGACAATCATTTAAACACGCAGGAGCAATACATGCTTTTGACCGCGAAATGGCTATAGAAAACGCTAGAGACACTTACACCAGAAGAGGTGAAGGAAGTGGATTATGGGTTGTAAAAAGCAAAGATATTGTGGCAGTTACTCCAAACGAAGAAGGATATTTCTTTGACCCTTCAAATGACAAAGTTTACCGTCATCCTACTTTTTATGAAATGCCTGAAGGAGTTAAAAACATGTAATCTTAAGTTATGGAAAATAAATTAAAATACTATCTTCAAATTGCTGATAATGCATTGATTTTAAGTCATCGTTTAAGTGAATATTGCAGTCGAGCTCCTTTTTTAGAAGAAGATTTGGCGAACACTAATGTAGCTTTGGATTTAATAGGTTTAGCTGAATCTGTTTACGAAGAATATGCAAAAATTGAAAATAAAGGGAATTGTGGTGATGATATTGCCTACAGAAGAAAAGAAACAGAATTTTACAATGTAACTCTTGTTGAACAACCTAATCATGATTTTGCACACATCATGGTACGGCAATTTTTTACCGATGCTTTTCATTATAATTTCTTTTTTGAATTATGTAAAAGTAAAGACCATTTTCTTGCCGCATTAGCAAAAAAATCAATCAAAGAAGTAACATATCACCTAAGAAGAAGTTCTGAATGGATGATTCGATTAGGGAAAGGGACAGAGGAAGCTAGTCAGCGTACTCAAAAAGCAATTGACCATTTATGGAAATACACTCCTGAATTTTTCATCGAAAATTGTACAGATATTGAAATGAATCAAAATGGAATGGGAGTAGATTTACAAATTGTACAAGCGAATTGGAAACAAAAAATTAGCGAAATATTCTATATGAGTCAATTCAATATTCCCTCAACAGATTTTTTAATTAAAGGAGGAAAAGAGGGGCTTCATTCCGAAAACTTAGGTTATATTTTATGTGAAATGCAATTTTTACCAAATAAATATCCAGATGCTAAATGGTAATTAAAAGATAAAACACTTCTATATTGAGGAACTTCAAAAACTTCTTTTCTTCGCTCAAATTTTAAGAAGTACATAACGGAGTTCCTCTTTTTTTATACCGAAAACATTAATCTACATTTATTTCAACGAATCCTAATTAAAGAAAAAGAAGTTATTTTTTTCCTATATGTTTAAATAACAATGGAATAGTAACTACTGATTCAACAGCACGCATGTGGTCAAGAGACGGATACCATTTAGGCATTAAATTAAACACTCTAATGATTTCTTTTTCAACCCACGGTTTATTTGTTCCTGTAACTTTAATGTTTGAAATTTTACCTTCTTTAGATACAATAAAAGTAACTTCAACTTCAATTGTTAAATCTTTCGTAATTTCTTCATTAGGATATGAAAAATTTTCTTCAACTAAAAAATAGAGCGAACGTGTACCACCAGCAATAAATGCTTCAACATGTGGTGGAAATTCAGGATCCATATCCTGTCCTTTTTCATTCCAACATTCCCGCAAGATCAATGAATCTAATTTAAATTGCTCATACCAACTAACTGTTCCAGTGGTATAAAAATATTTAAACATACCATTTTTCTTTCCATTTTTATATTCACCTTCTTGACTAACACTCCCATCCTCAAAATAACCATATATTGGTCCTTCTAATAAATTATTATTATAACTTACTTTTTGCTCCAATTGACCATTTTTAAAATAATAATAAAAATCGCCTTGTTTAAATTTACATTTTTTATCCTTGTAAAAACCTATCATTTGGAGTTCGCCAGAGATATAATAATCTTTGACCATCCATTCCTCCTTTTTTTGTCTGTGAATCACACGGAAAAAAAACGCATCTGTCTTTTTACAAACTTCCCAATTATAATTATAATAGCATGACACACTATCCTGAGAGTAAAGCGTGTTAAAAAGAGTCAAAAAAGAAAAAAGAAGCAATAATTGTCTCATCTAGATTATTTTTTGTGAATTTAGGAAAAAAAATTGAAAATAAAATATTCTAATTAAATATATTGAATCATTCTTAATTATCATTAATTTTGACGTCAAATGCATCAATTAAAGAACTTTATTAAAATTCCAAATTACATCAAAGCATTACTACTACGCTTTTGTATATTATTACTATTCATGTTTCTAGCTCGTATTGTTTTTTACATCGCGAATAAAGATTCTTTCCTTTCGATTACATTTAACGATTCATTTATTTCAATTTGGTTTGACATTATTACTATTTCAATCGTATTTCTGCCTTACTATGCCCTTTATTTAATTCCTTTTAAGAATAGAGAAAATAAATTTTATAAACTATTTTTTAAAATACTATTTCATACTTTCAATTGCTCTTTACTCTTTTTAAATCTCATTGATGTTGAATATTTTCAGTTTACTAATAAACGTTCAACTTCAGATTTATTTACAATTGTCGGAGCAGGAAATGACATTTCTCAATTATTAACATCTTTTATTACAGATTTCTGGTGGTTGATTTTATGCTTTATTCTTTTTATTTTATTTACTAACTTCTTATACAAGAAAACAGAAAAATATGTTGATAATTATAAGTCAACCAAATCATTTTGGACAATCAATATTTCTTCTTTTTTTACTTTAATGCTTCTATTTATCGTACTTGGTAGAGGCTCCATTGGAGTAAGACCTATTAGTGTAATAGATGCTTCAAGATTTACAAATATTGAAAATACGGCACTTATTTTAAATACTCCTTTCACAATGCTCAAATCGATAGGAAAAGAAAAATTAGAGGAAAAAAAATATTTTTCGGAGCAAGTAGAAAAGACATTATTCAATCCTATTCGCACATCAAATCCGCAAAACATTCTGCCAGACAGTACAAATGTGGTTATTATTATGCTCGAAAGTTTTGGAAATGAATTTGTTGGAAAATTTAACAAAAGTAAAACATACACTCCTTTTTTTGATTCTATTCTCAATCAATCATTAACTTTTGAATATGGAATATCAAATGGTAAAAAATCAATTGAGGCTGTTCCTGCAATTTTGGCTTCAATACCAACTTTAATGGACAATCCATATATTTCATCTTCTTATAACGGAAATAAAATCAATACATTGCCCTCAATCTTGACTAAATTTGGTTATTCCACAGCTTTTTTTCACGGCGCAACAAATGGCTCTATGAAATTCAACAGTTTTGCAAGTCAAGCAGGATTTCAAAAATATTTCGGAAGATTTGAATACAATAACGATGCTCATTTTGATAAAACTTGGGGAATTTTAGATGAATACTTTAATCCATGGACGGCCAAACAAATCACTAAAATGAAAGCACCTTTTTTTGCAACTTTATTCACACTCTCCTCTCATCATCCCTACTATATCCCTCCTCACATGAAAAACAAAGTCAAAAAAGGGAATCAACCAATATGTGCTTCTATTAACTATGGAGATTATTCATTAAAGAAATTTTTTGAAGAAGCAAAAAAACAGCCTTGGTTCAATAATACGTTATTTGTTCTTTGTGCAGATCACACCCCTGCTACCAATAGTCAGTTTTACAGCCATCGTACACAAATGTATCGAATTCCAATAGCGTTTTATCATCCCAAAAAGTTGCTAAAACCGTCACTTGAAAAGATAGTCTTCCAACAAATTGATATTTTCCCTACTATTTTAGACTTGTTAAACATCCATACAAAATATTATTCTTTTGGAAATTCATACTTCGAATCACCTCATAAAGAAGGAGTTACTTTCATTGAAGGCAGCTATCAATATTTTTTTGACAACTACATGCTAACGTACTCAAACGATAAGGCACGAAATTTGTATGATTTCACTGATCGAAATCAAATTACGAATGATTTATTTAAATTAAAAAATAAAGACGTCATCAAAGCAGAAAGAAGGCTTAAAGCCATTATTCAATGCTATAACCGTGATTTGATTAAGAATCAAACAACAGTTGAATGATACAAAATGAAACAGAAAATACGCTTTATTATTAACCCCATATCAGGAGTTAAGAAGAAAAACAATATTCCCGATTTAATTAAAGAATATTTAGATCATTCTAAATTTGACTACGATATTTCATTCACAGAATACAGAAAACATGCCAAAAGCTTAGCTTATCAATCTTCCTTAGAAGGTTTTGATATTGTTTGCGCTGTTGGTGGAGATGGCTCAGTTCATGAAGTCGGCACAGCACTTATTGGAACTCCTACAAAACTTGCTATTCTACCAGCTGGCTCAGGAAATGGTCTTGCAAGACATTTACATATCTCTCTTGATATTGCTAAAGCAATACAATGTATCAATGAAAATAAATCTATAAAAATGGATACTGTAATTGTCAATGACAAACCTTTTTTAGGTGTAGGAGGCTACGGCTTTGATGCTCTTATTGCAAAAAAATTCAGCGAGTACCATACGCGGGGATTTATGAGTTACATCAAATTGGTAATGAAAGAATATTTCAAATTTTCTCCAAAAACAATTAATATCAATATGAATGGTAAAATCAGAAATGAATCTGTCGTTCTTTGTACAATTGCTAATGCTTCTGAATTTGGCAATGGTTTTGTTGTTTCCCCAAATTCAGATGTAACTGATGGGAAAATTGAATTATGCATCTTAAAACCTTTTTCGATTTGGTCTGCTCCTTCAATAGCTTACCGTTTTTTCAAAAGAACAGCCGATAAATCTCGATTTTCAGAAATAATTTCATTTGAAAAAGCTCGTATTCGCTTAACAGACAAAATTGCACATTATGATGGAGAGCCTTTCGATGTCAGAGAAGAATTAAATGTGCAAGTAGTTCCAAAAAGTTTAAATATCTTAGTCGGATAAAAAAATAAAAATATGTTTATAGAACCCAATATAGAAGCAATCTTAGAAAAATTAAGTCATCTTTCTCCTGAATCAAAAGCGCAATGGGGAAATATGAATGCGCAAAGAATGGTAGAACATTTAACGGAGATGGTTCAAGTGTCTAATGGAAAAATTAAACTTCAATTAGAAATTCCTGAAGAAAACATACCCAAAATGCAAACATATCTTTTAACTGACAAACCTATGGCTAAAGGTATTGTTGTTTCTTTTGCTCCTTCAGATGTTCCTCATAGAAATGAAGAATTAGACCTAGCAATCGATGAGTTAGTTGAAGAATGGTTAGCATTTGAAGATTTATTTGAAGAAAATCCTTCCTTAAAAATACTACATGCCTATTATGGTGACTTAGATTATGTACAATGGAAACGTTTACACGCGAAGCATTTCTCACATCATTTTGACCAATTCGGAATATTAGAGTAATATCAATAAAAATTCAAGTTGACTTCTTAAAATTTAAAGTCAACTTGAATTTTACCTCTTTTTAAAATTATATTTTTTGAACTTTAATTATTTCAACTCCTTTATCCGAAATCACTTTTAACAAGTAAATCCCTTCTTTTAAGGATCGAATATCCATGCTATAAGTAGTTTGATTCATCTCAATATCCGAAATCATTTTTTCAACTTTACCATTCATATTCACAACTTGAATTGCGTCTATTTTCAAATCTATTTTTAAAACAATATTCACCGCATCATTTGTTGGATTTGGAAACACTTTCACAAAATTATTTTCATTTCCTAAGTCTAAGATTGAATTCGTAGAATCAAAAACAATAAACGAACCCATCATACCATCGTCTTCATGATGTAACAAATGGCAATGATACATATATGGTGTTACATCGTCTGCAAAATCTGTAAATTTGGTAATAAACTTAACACTATCATGTGGCATTACCAAAATCACATCTTTCCAACCAGTTTCACTAGCTGATGGTATCGTACCATTTTTCTCGATTACATTAAATTGTATATCGTGAATATGAAATGGGTGTGCCACATGGGTTTTGTTTTGCAAAGTCCAAATTTCCGTTGAATTTAAAGGAATTCGAATATTGATTGAATCCATATTAAATACTGTTCCATTAATCCCGAATTGTCCTTCTGCTAAATTTGGCTCCATTCCTAATCCAGTTGTAATTGTATCAAAAACCAATAATCTATTAACTGTAGCATCTTGAGCATTATAAGGAACATAAGGTACTAATTGACTTGGAATTGTTGTAATTGGTACTGGAGTTGTTGTTTGTGCGCCAACGTTCACATGTAAAATAGGAAAATCAATTCCATTTAACGGATTTAAAGAATAACCTGGGATTGTATCTGGAGCTGTTCCAACCATTGTAGATCCATAAATTCCTAAGGGCATTTCAGAAGCATAGCTCATTAAATCGAAAGATTGCCCAGTAAAGGTTGTCAAATCTACTAAAATATCAACTCTTTCTCCTGGTGCCATCAATAATCTCGTTAATTGAATTGGGGTAGCAATATATCCTCCATCTGTGGTTATTTGATAGAAAGACATTCCATTTGAAAAACCGAAATTGTAAGCTCTCATGCTGCTTCCATTCAACAATCTAAAACGTACAACTTGAGAAGGAGCATTCAAAAAAGGATCTATGGTTCCATTTACCATAATAGAAGTATCCATTTCTGTTGAAATCGCAATATGCTGAAACTGATCAAATGCTTTTGATTGGACAACTAATGGAATATCATCTACCCCATAAGTTAACGGAACATTTAACGTTGCCTCTACAGCATCATGAATAATAAACATTCCTGCGATTCCTCTTGATACATGTAAATCCGTCTTTCCTTCTCCATGTGGATGATACCAAAATGTTCCAGCATTGTTTAACACCTCAAACGCAGGACTCCAAATTGCCCCTGCTAATATTTTTTGATGCGGACCACCATCATTCATTGAGGAAACATGTAAACCATGCCAATGAATTGTCGTTGTAACAGGTAAACCATTCGTAACATTAATCAACATATTATCTCCTTTATGAGCAACAATTGTAGGAGCTAAAATGGGACCATTAATTCCAAAAGTTGGAGTTGGAATATTATTATAAAAGTTAACATTACCTGTTTGAATATTTAAATCAACAGTTGAAGTTGTAACTGTTGGAGGAATCTGTAATTCATTTTGAGTAAATCCCTGTAATGAGAAAATTAAACTCACTAAACAAAATATTTTTTTCATCTTAAGTAAATTAATTATGGATGAATCACCCTGATTTTTTCCGTTAAAACATCCTCATTTACAGTTAGTTTAATAAAATAGGTTCCATTAGGTATTGCTGAAACATTTAATTCATGACTAATCTTTCCTTTTATTTGATTTTGTAAATTTTGTACTTTCAACACATGGCCATTTAAATCAGTCAATTCAATTTTTACATTCGAGTTTTCAAGTAAAGAGAAATTTATTTTTACAAAATCAGCTGAAGGATTTGGAAAAATTTCAAAAGTCGTGTTATCATAATTTAATGTTTTGACACCCGCCAACAAATTTAAAATAGAATTTTTCATCGCCGTTGTATCTGATGGATCAAAACCTAAATAATAATTTTGAAGAACTTCATGGTTTACACCTCCTAATAAAACAACTGTTGGCATAGCAAATCCACCATAATATGCAACTTGAACTTCTCCACTATCCATCGGAATAAATAAAGGTAAATTATTATCCACTACCCAACTGGAAGAATCTTTTCCTGCTTCTAAATCTGAAAATAAATGCACTTGATTTCCATTGCAATCTAAACCTTGAAAGTCCATAGCATTCGTTTGAGCATCTGATTTACTGGATACAATGCTAAAAATTAATGAGATTATGAATAATTTAATATTTTTCATTTGATTTTTTTTAATACGTTTTTAATTTTTGAATATTTCTTAGATAGAACTGATTTTAGATTCTATATACACAATTTAATACAATAATATCTTTGGAATTCGCTTCAATTGGTGGAGGTTTTATAAACTCCTTTTTTTTATAAATAAAGCTTAAATACTGCTTATCTTTTGGTGTAAAATGATGTACTAATACCGAATAAAACGGTTTAACGAGCTGAAATTTCAAAATATTAGTCTTCGTATCCAAATTTGATTTCTTAAATGATACTTGAATGTTTTTGCAACATTTATTCAAACTGATTTTTTTTTCACAACATTTTTGATGTGGAAATCCAATAATTGCGGCTGAAATAAATTTTCCCTTACAAAAATGAACGTCCGCAGAGAAATTAATACTTAATAAAAAGTAAACAGCAATAAATATATATGTTATAACATTTTTCAACTTACTCAAATTTAGTCAAAAAAAGAATGTATTTCTAAAAAAACTATACTTTATTATTGAAATCTTAGACTGGATAATTCCTAAGTTAACTGATTGATAATTTCAATTTCTGAAGGATAAATCGAAATTAATTCTTCTTTTGAAAATAACTCAAAATCTCGAAAATCAAATCCTGGAGCAACAACGCAGGAAACCAATGAATAACTATCTATATCGCAAACTGTAGAACCAAAAATAGTATTTTTAGAAACGAGATACTGTGGTTTTTCACCGGCATTAATATCTAATCCTACTTTTTGCATTTTATGACCTTCAGCATGTAATGAATGTACAATTAACGAACTTCCTTCATGATAAAACCAAATTTCATCACTTTTTATTCTATGAAATTTTGAAACATTTTCTGACGTTAATAAAAAATAAATAGCTGTCATTAATTGTCGATTTCCACCATCGATATTCATCTCGGATCTATATGTTTCAGAAAAATAACCTCCTTCAGGATGTGGTATTAAATTTAATTTTTCTACTAAAAAAGCGATTCTATCTTGCATTTAATCTATTGGTCCTTTTGTAAATTGAGTTCCTTTATTTTTAATATTCGGAAAAAAGTATTTCAAATCAATAGTCATATAGCTTCCTTTAACAGGATGTTTATTTACATTGATTACAGATTCAGAATATCGATAATAATTAAACAAATAAAATAATGGTGCAATTGGAACAACTGCTGATCCACCAAAATAAAAATATCCTTTTTTTTCTGTTCGATATTCAAATCCTATACTTGCATTAACATTGATATTCGTTCGTCTAGCAAGTTGCCCTTCATGAATAAAATTATTAACTCCAGAAAAATAATAAACTTTTTTTATATTCGATGAACCGAATGATAGCATTGCTCCCATAGAGACATTTGCATAAAATCGCTCACTCATTTGAATGTAAACCAAACCATTTAAAGGAATATCATAATTTACGAAAGAAATATTATTCTTTTCGTAAAAATTGGAATCAATTAATGATGCTTTAATTCCAAAATTTCTTTTGTTATAATTGATACCTGTCTCAAAGGCTAATAATTTTGTAAGCCCGATACGAATAGTTGCACCATAAGAATAACCTACTTTTTGATAAAAAGTTGTCGTAAAATTTTGATCGCTTACATCAAATTTTTGTTCTCCTAAAAAACTACTTGGAATTATTG
>JACOTM010000003.1 GCA_016178305.1 Flavobacteriia bacterium
CTTTTTCGGGTTGTGTGACCTTTGGAAAAAGCGATTTAAACGCACGTAGAAACTTTCTCCCAGAGATAAAAGGGGAAGGTAATTCTGTGAACTATGAATATCGTATGCATGATCCGAGAGTGGGTAGGTTCTTTGCGGTAGATCCGTTAGCTAAGAAATACCCACATAATGGACCTTATAACTTTTCGGAAAATTGTGTGATCAACGCCATTGAATTAGAGGAACTTGAATCTTTAATAATAATTAACTCTAAGTGGTTTGCTGGTGAAATTCAAAAAGCAATAGATAATAATGATATAGTTGAAGCTCTTAGATTAACTAATGTTGCAATAGATAAAGGATTTGCTAGCTTTAAAAAGGATGAGAAGAATCAGGGATTCACAATAATGTATAATAAAAACCCAATATTAAGTTGTCCTGATGCTGGTAAGCTTACTGAGCTTACCGATTTTTATAGTGAGTATAAAAAAGTCGCTCATGATAATGGAAAATTGACTCAAGACGAATATAATCAACAAACAAAAAATCTAAAGTCGACGATAGGTGAATTACAAACTGAATTAAAGATAGCTGAAGATGATTTGTTAAAAGCTGAATATTATCTTGAACAAGATGAGGAAGTACTAGATGCACTTGATGATATTTCAAACGATATTGGTAATGATTTTGAAGATGGAGGATTTGGCGCTCATCTTGCAATAATTGATTTACAAGCAACAATTTCTAAAAATAGGTGTATGGTTTTACAAGAAGATCGTATCATTGAAAAACAAAAAAATGTAAATAAAATTTCCGCAAAATTGAATATTGCAAAAAGAGAATTATCTAAAGTTATTCATAAAGGATATTAATATGATTAATGAAATTTTAGAATTGAAAAATATTTATGGTGGTGAATATTCAAAGGAAGAGACTACTTGGTTTAACAGTAAATCATACCAACCCATGTATATTCATTTTTTATCATTTACAAATGATATGATCAAATTTAATATGAAATTTGAAGAAAGAACTTCTTTTTTTATTAAATCAAATGGATATTTACCACAATTTCAAGATGTTAATATTTTGGAAATTCATTTTCAAAAAGAAATTAATAATAATGCTTTGTTATTAGGGAGTATATCAAAAAAAGTCAATTGGTTCAATTCAAAAAAATTTAAATTAAAATTTAAGCTTAATCGAAACATTAAAAATATAAATGAAATTAGTGAGTTTTTAAAAAAAAATATTTACAATGAAAATTTTGATGCCGATATTAATTTTTCATTAAAAAACGATAACATTAGTAATGTCTCTTTATACTTCTCTTATAATTATAAGAATATACCTAACTTACTAAATATCTATAATTCAATAATTGAATTAATAAGATTATTAGAAATATGATTTAATTAAATAAGAAAATTAAATTATATAAAAAATTTAAATTCACATAAATTGGTAATGTTACAGAATGTAGCTTTTTGAATTTAACACAACGTAATTTCTTGATTTTCAAAGATAGTCAAGATTCAGATATGAAAAAATAGGGTATAGTAACCCCTCATAAAGTACTTTTTAATAAAAAATAGATACTTTAAAATGAGTTTTTACGTTGTGTCCATACGAAAAACGGGTATTGATAATAATTATTCGTATGACGAAGAAGGTAGATTGATTATGGATTTACAAGAAGGTATTGATTTTATTGTATGGAGTGTTAGTGGAAAAGTGAAAGAAATAATACGTTCTACTCAATCAAATGCTAAAAATATAAAATTTGATTACGATGCTATGGGTCATAGAATAGCAAAACATGTCGTGAATAACCAAACAGGTGAATATGTATAACACAAGTAATTCTATAAATGTGGTTTCAATACTTGGAAATAAGAGTTTTGAGTTAACAGACCATAGAGGAAACGTGAATGTTGTAATATCTAATATTAAAGTTCCACAAACATCAAATACTTCTACTGTTAGTAGTTATATCGTGAATATACTGAGGGTTAGTGATTATAGTGGGTTTGGTGTTCAATTAGAGGGTAGGACGTTTAATTCAGCAACTTTCAGCTACGGGTTCCAAAATCAAGAGGTTGACAACGAGATAAAAGGCAACGGTAACAGTATCAGTTTTGAGTTCAGAATGCACGACCCACGAGTAGGAAGATTTTTCACTTTAGACCCATTGTCTAAAAAATATCCGCATAACTCTCCATATGCCTTTTCTGAAAATAGAGTTATAGATGGTATTGAATTAGAAGGTCTTGAATACATCACATATAGAATAACTTTTGCCCCTGATAGAACGACAGTAGCGAAGATTGAAGTTGTTAACGATTTCCGACTTCAAAAAGAATTTGATTACAAGACATATTCAGAAAGTTTTGGACCAGAAGGGATAGGTATTAAGTATATCTATGATTACACAAATGACAAAGGTGAAGTTATAGGATCTGAGGAAGTATGGCAAATTCGACAAGATGGTTTCGTTAGTAATTTGGGCAGACATGGACTTTATATGGGGTCGGGTTGTATAACATTTACAGGTCCATTAGGTTCAGGTACGGATTATAATTTTGGCATGCCACCGATTGATGGGGTTGATGCAGCAGCAAAAGCCCATGATATTAGAGATTCAGAGCAAGGCGATGGTCGTGGTTGGTTGGAAGATACAGGGTTATTGGGATCGGATAAAACTCTATTAAAAAACTTTGAAGATTACACAGCCAATCATAGTAATGGAGAAATAGATGAATACACTAAAAGACCAGCTAGTGAGGAAGCGTTAAAAGCAGCTAAACAAGGTGCCTTATTTTTTGGAATGGTTGTCCGATATAAAGAGTGGAAAGTAGAGCAGGAAAGTCAAGGTAAAACAGTTAATATTGATGACTATAAAGGTGGGGGTGTTAAACGAGCAATTGAAAGAACCATCCTGAAAAAAGCTTCTACAGATACTCCGATGTAAAATGCACATAATTATGAAATTAAATCTTTTAATATGCTTTTTACTGAGTTTTATACTTCAATCTTGTTTTGTGTTAAATCATAAATTTAAGATTACGAACGACTACATAAAAAGTAACCGAAAATTTTATCAGGGATTTCAATTTTCTGAATTAAAGATAGATTCTTTGGATTCAATTGGTGTTCCTATTACCTACAAAAGAGTGAATACAGCTTATCTCTATTTGAATGATTACAAGAAGGGGAAAGAATCGAAAAAAATTTATTTTTATAAACAGAACTCTAATTATTTATGGCATTATTATGAGGATTGGACTTTACCAATTTTACCAATCGAAATGAAAATAAATAGTTGGTATCTAATAGATGGACTTGTTTTTTGGGGCAACCCAACTTTGAGTAAGTTTATTTATATAGATGAAACAGGAAATTGTCACTCATATACTGTGCCTCATATTTCTAATTGGTAGCTAAGACCCTGTATTCAAAAAACTTATTAACAATCATAAACTACGCTGAAAACTATACACACAAAGGCTTTTATCGCAGCAACATCTATCTTTTTTCCATGAAAAAGGCTTCGGTATACCGAAGATCATTTAAAATCAAGGAGTTAAAAAAATAAATTCAAAACACCTCGTTCGATTCTTCATTCGAAGTGATTTTTTATGTCAAATCGGAAATGTTTTTATTAAATTCAAATATAGAAAATCTAAGAAACCTAATCAGACTTTGGAATTACGATTTGTCCGCTAA
>JACOTM010000004.1 GCA_016178305.1 Flavobacteriia bacterium
AACGAATGCTATAGCCGAAAGTGTTAATGCTAAAATTAAAGATGCTATTAGACAAAATAAAGGATCAAGAGATTTGGACTTTTTTCATTATAGGATTGCAATAATTATTTAAGCTCAGCACCTCAAAATAATTTTAACCCGTAAACATGTTAACATTTTATTACTGATATTCCCTGCATTTAAATTATAAACACCATCTAATTCAGATTCTATTACATGCGAAAATGCCAAACATAAATCTTCAATGTGTATCCATGGAATAAGTTGATTTCCTGAACCTAAAACTGCTCCAACATTGTTAATTATCGGTTGTTTAATTTTTGCTAGTGCTCCCCCTTTTTTTGAAAAAACTACTGAAATTCTTAATTTAGACACCTTTATTTTATCTGAAAATAAATCTGCAGCAGATTCCCATTCTTTAACTAATTGTGAGATATAATCTGCACCAAATGAATCTGTTTCCTGAAATGTTTGTTCACTTTTTTCAAGGTTATAACAATTGACTCCTGAAGCCGATATAAAATGTTTTAAATTTATAAAATTTGCCTTATTTGAATATAAAAATTTTGTGGTTTCAATTCTTGAAGCATATAATAATGCTCGACGCTTCCTTGTCCAAGGTTTATCTACAATCCCTTCACCACATAAATTTATTAAAACTTCAGCATGTTCAAAACACTTTGAATCAATTTCATTTTTAGAAGGATCCCAATAAAATTCATTGATAGCTGATGGATTACGGGTTAATATAAAGACATTGTTACCTTTTAAAGTTAATATCTCAACTAACTTTTGTCCGATTAATCCAGTTCCTCCAGCAATTAATATAGATTTCATGCTTCTTTTTTTCAGTCTCTTAAACACATAAAATGAAGATTAAAAATATAACCTTCCATTGATCCATTCAGGATCTAAAGTGGCTTTTTTATACTTATAAAATTCAATTGCTGCTTCATTCCAATCTAAAACTTGCCAATCCATTCTCTTAACGCCTGTTGTTCGTGCAATTAATACTATTTCATCAAATAATAATGAACCAATCCCTGAGCCTCTAAAATTAGGTTTTACATAAAAATCTTCCAGGTACAAGCATTTGCCCCTCCAAGTAGAGTAAGAAGTATAATACAAAGCAAAACCAATAATCTTATTTTCAAATTCAACAACGAGAGCATCACAAATATGATCGTCAAATAAATGTATTTTTAAGGCTTCTGGTGTATTAATAACTTCGTTCAGAGCCTTTTCAAATAAAGCCAATTCGCAAATCATCTCATAGATTGCAAATTCATCACCAATTTGAGCTTTTCTTATGATATTATTGGACGCCTGCAAGATTAAATCTTAGTTTTATCCCAGTACTTAAATTAGCCGTTGGGAAAGATGTTTGAACTTTCGGAGTATTGATAACTTGATCAAAGTAAAATTGAAGAACTAAATTTTGTCCAATATTATAATCAGCAGATGATTTTATTGAAAAAACTCTTTGTCCAGCAGTTGCTTGATTCGTATTGTCAATTATTTTTCTAATCACCGTTTGATTATCACGTATGGATAAATCAAAACGAATATTTACTGGACTTGGATCAATTTTTTCAAAAGGTAATTTTACCTTCGCAAATTTATATCCGATACCTAATACTATTTCTTTTCCTACTATTTCTGTAATTTGAGTATTAATTGTTGACAACGTTGCCGTACGATCTCTTTTTATTTCAAATTTCGTAGTTAAACCTTGATTTTTAATATTCCATGTGGCATCAATTCCAATTAAAGGTGAGAATCTTTCCGTTACCGTGACATTTTGAATTGTAAATGCTGAATAAAAATTATCTGCAACATCTCGAGAATCTACTATACCATTGTTATCCATGTGAGCTTTTAAATTTGTCTGAATACCAGATACAGAAACGGTAGAGCTATACGCATGTCTAATCACAAAATTTTTGACATATTTTTTCGTAAATTCAAACTTCGTCAAACCATTATAAGAAATAGACCAGTTAGGTAGAGGTACATTTTTAATTGGATTGATATTTCTATCATTGATCGGATTGTTCGTGTATGTTGTCAAAAATGAACCAATTAACACATCTTGTTGTGATGAAGAATATCCTGAATAGAAACCTTGAGAATTTGAAGTTGAATACGGATTTTTCGCTCCTAATAATTGAGAAACATTACTTAAATTATCTCTCATCTTATCAAAGGAAGTTGACCTGTAAAGGTTTTTACTTGTTGAAAGATCAAATGCCGATCCCGTAGAAATTGTCGTATATGTTAATGTACCTGTTTGCATTTGACTTTGAGCTTCAAATTGATTCGTAGTAGAATTCCAACGATAAAAATCAGAAATGTTATTTCCATAAACTCTATTTCCTGTTAATTCAATTGTTAAATCCTTCATTGGTTGCAAACTTGCTCTAAAATTGATCGTTTGATTGTGCGTAACTGTATGAGGTTTATTTAGGTTTTCATTTTTAACAAGAGAATTATTACTACTCAAACGATCAGCAATATTATAACTTGATTTTTTACCCATCACATCATACGTCTGTTGCCCAAAAATAAAACCACCCATGTTTCCAAATTGATTTGTCCCAGACATTCCTAAAACAGATGCATCTTTATTATAGCCTGCTAATAATGTTCCATCCGTTAAACTATAAGTTCCAGAAACATTTTGAACAGACATTACCATTCTTGCTAAAAATCCACCTACAGGATTTATAGGTTGCTTTTCTTTTTCCTTCGCTTCTTTTTCTTTTTCTTTTTTGCGTTCTGCTTTCTTTTTTTCACGCAATTCTTTTCGAGTCATTTCAGACTCTGGTTTTTCATCTTTAGGTTTTGTTTCAGGTGTTTTCTCGGGTTCTGGTTTCTTACCATCTTTATTATCTGTAACTCCTTTCGTATTTATTTTAGCTCTGTTCGTGCTTTTACCACTATCAATTACCTTTTTAAAATAAGGAACTTTCGTATATAAATTAACAAAATTAAGTTGCGTAGTCAGATTCACCGTTCTGCTATTTTGGATTGTATTTCCAAAATCTGATTGTCCTAATGGTGCACGTTGCCAATTATACGTTCCTGTATATTTTGTATTCGCAGTTACCCAATTTAACGCAGGAATTTTATCTAACGGTAAATTATAACTAAAATTATAATCATGAGTATAATCCATCGTTTTACCAAAAGTATTTAATTGACTGAAAACAGTATCTTTAAAATTTTGATAACCTAAAGGATCAAGTTTACGATCAACTCTCGAATTATTTTCAACGAAAATAGCTTTATTAGTCGCATTGAAATTAAATTTTAAATTCTTTGTAATGTCATAACCTAAAGCATATTTTCTATTCCAAGTAAATTGTTTTACAAAAACCGGCTGAAATTCAAGAGTTGGAACAATATTATTTCGAACTTGTCTTTCATTATAATTTCTTAATATATCATTTGAAAAAGAAATATTTTTAGGACTTAAATAAAAATTTGTTTCTTTAACAATGGTCCACCACTTCGATTTTTGCATAAATTTCACCTTTTTAAAAGGCTCTATTGGTTTTGCATTGAAAGAATAATTATAATTTAAACCTGTGGTCCAAATTTTAGTTTTATCATTTTTAGTATTAAAATCTCTTTTTATATTTTCACTGTATGAATAATTAAGAGACCAATTTGAAATTCTCCAAAAATAGGGTGTTGCCCCAGCTTTTAATTCTTTTTTAACATTTGTAAAATTGTACGATACACGTTCATTGTAATCCTGTCCTAATCTTTGCCGCTCCCTTTTTGTTTCAGAATCGTATGTACTTAATTTCGTATCCGGGTTGAAAGGATCATATTCAGGATTGATAACACCAATTGATCTACCGTAGAAAAAAGGTAAAGATAAACCTGTTTTTTTTCCAAAAAATTGTCCCAATTGCATACTAGAATTCATGTCGAATCCCATTTTTTGATTTCGTTGGCGATCCTGCACCCTACTATCAACTGCTCCCCAATTTAATCCACTATAATTTCCAGACATAGATACTGTGGCAAAATCAGCTGCTTGCACTTGCATTTGAGCAACTGCGGCAGAACCACCTTCACTAACAAAATCAGTCAATCTCAACTCATTAATCCAAACAATTACACATTTGGATTCTCCATCATCTGTTGCTTTCCATGGAGTATTTGAATTTTTATTAGGATTTCGAACTCCAACCATAATATTTTTTATAGCTTGAAGATTTGGATTTCCTTTTATCTTAATTAATCTTTTAGGATTATTTGGATCTTGAATAATATATTCTAAAAGTGTACTAATACTGGTGTTTCCATTTGATATTTCATCATTTCTCTTTATTTTCAAATTGATTAAATCTTCAAAAATAATCTCCATATCATTTTCAGTTGGCCAGATTAATTCCGGAGATAAATTCGACCCCCAATCCGTCTTATAAAGTGGATATTCATATTCATAATAATTATCTGTAAGATCTGTACCTAAACGAACAAATAATGTAACATCTTCGTTGTCTAATGTCCCTGGATTTACCTCTTCAACATGGGCGTACATTTTCAATTTTTTATATGTTCGAACATCAAATTGAACATTTTTGTAACCTGCTTTTGAATCCCCATCCTTTAATCCGCAAACATTTAAAGACAATGATTGCTCATTTAGTTGTCTTTGATAGGTTTGTGATGGATCAACTTCCCGAATAATGCCAGGTGGAATATCATAATTCACAGGTACTCTTTGTGCATTTTCTTCAATATTAACTGCTCCAATTGTAAAATCAGTAGAATTTGGCTCTGGGTTAATTGCTTCACCTGGTTGAGAAAGATCATTAAAATAGCGTCTCCATTCTCCTCTGACAAATTCTAAACGTGCAAAACGAATTACAACTTCTTCGTCAAAATCTTTTAAAAACATTCGCATAAAACGAATAGAACGAAAATCTTGAATGTTATTTACTTTTCGTTCATATTCTCTTAAAGGAACTTTAAATTGATACCATGTTTCAACTTTATTACCAATTTTTTTCTCTTGTTTACTTGTAATAAAATTTTTTCCAACTACTAAATCATTTTTATGAAGACTAATTTTATATTGAAAATAACTTTCTGCTTCTCCAATGTTATTATCTTGATTTAAATCTTCTACATCGGGATAATTGGTTGCTTGCGTTGGGAACTTGTCTGCATTCATCGTATCCGACATTTGTTGAGTTGCAGAATTCCCATCAGTCCCATTGTATTTTTTATACCGTTGCAGTATATCATAAGAGGCAGTATCATAATTATCGTCCCGATAAAAATTATAATTATCACTTGATGGATCGGCAATTAATTCAGCTTTAACGGCAGGGTCTAAAGATGAATTTTGAACCCAATTAACAAAAGTTGCAAAAGCAATTTTTTCATCAGCACTGCTCCATCCATCTAAACCAACATCTTGATTAATCCTAGAAGCAGGATCGTTATCAAATGCATTTACAGTTGTTTGACTCGTAGAAACTCTGGCCCAAGGAGTAATATCTGTATTTTGTACTACGGTGCTATTTTGAGGCAATCCATTTTCATAGCTTTTACGAGAATCGGGTAAAACATCTTCAGATATATTACCTAAATTGAAGTATAAGTTTCCTCCGCTATGTGAAGAATTAGGATCAACATTTTCTGCATCTTCGTTGAATGGATCTAAGATCCAAAATTGAATAAATTCTATATTTGTTTGTTCAAAATCATTTGTAGTTAATCCACGCATGATACCTCCCCAACGATTTTCAGGGTTGATAAATTTACCATCATTTCCTATCGTAGCAGAATTAGCTTCATAATTATACATTCCTCTTTCTGTTGGATAATAAGCTAAATCTAAAATTGGTAAATTTTGAACTGATCCATAAGCTAATTGAGTATTAGGAAATAAATCTTTTGAAACCACCATTCTCATACGACTATCAGAAAGCATATCAGGATCATTCGTAATGTTTGCAGGTGTTAATGAATTTCCTTGCCCATTTAACAAGGGATCAATCGTGTACCAAGCTAATTTGGATCTATTAAAACCTGAAGATAAATCTTTTTGAGATGCTTCAGGAAATAAATCCGCTTGTCCTTGAGGTATTGATGCTAATCTCCAAGCAGTATAAGTTCTTAAATCAATTGTACTTTGCGCTCCTTCAAAGTCATCGACATACGAAGTTCCGCTTTTATTAATTGCTTTTGGAACACCTGGAATAATATGAGCAAACTCACCACTAAAAGAAAATGTCGATTTTTCTTTGGTTGAAATTACAGGCAATAAATCAACAACTTTAGTTAATAAAGGTAACTCCGTTTTAAATGCTAAATCAAGGCCAAGGATATTATTTTTAAACGGTTCCGACCCAAAATCTACTTTTTGAGTAACAGGTCTTTCCATCATTCGCATCCAAGTTGCTCCGACATTTAAATTTTTACTAAACTTATAATTATAACGTCCTCCAACGAGAGATCTTGCTTGAAAACCAAAAACGGAATTGCTCTCAATGGATATTTTAATAGGTGTATTCGACTCTAAAATCCCAGTATTTAATATTTTAACACGTCCTAAATTGTAATCTACCGTATAATCAGATCCTTCAACTAATTTCATTCCACCAGCTGTTACAGAGACAGCACCTTGTGGTACATTCAAAGCATTTAATGGAATATCCGAAGAGACAGATGATTGATATTCTCCTTTAAAACTAAATCTATTTTTGGCAGGAATTTGTTGTGCCGCAGTTTTTGTAGAATCATATAATTCATTAAATGCAACCTGATTAATTATTGTTTGTGAAATTCCTTTATCCTGTAATTTTTTACTTAATGTTTTACCAAAAGGCTCTATTGTTGAAAAATAAACCCGCCCATTTTTAACATTTATAGTTCCTCCATTATCAGATCTATTTCCTTGTAAATTCATCGGAACAAAATCAAATACCCCATCCGAAAATGGTTGATTATTGGTATTTATTTTATCCATATTTAAAAGCGTTACTAACTGAATATCATCAACACCTTGCAAGGGGAAAAATGGAATTAACACAGAAGTTTCAGGATTATTATATAAAAAATTAATTCTAAATCCTTGCTGACCAACCTGATAAGCTCCAATTGAATAAACATTTTTCATCATCAAATCCCACAATTTATTTTTAGGATTTGTAATCGTTGGTTTTAATAATTTTAAAAACAATGCATCTTTACCAGCACTTCCATCGGTTGAAAATTCACCTACTTGATACGTTTCATTTTTATAGGTGTATTCATAAGCTACTGCCAAAACTTCGTCGTTATTCAAAGGTAAATTCAACGAAATAAATCCTAATAATGAATTATAAGAAAACTCTTGATCTGTTAATCTTCTTGCATTTTCAATCTTTTCAAAATGAGTAGCTTGCTGAAAAGGTCCAGGCGCTACTGTTTGATTATTCAAGGTGTTAACAGCACTAGCGAACGAGCGAAGAGTTGGTTGGTTTTTAGCCCAATCGTATAAACCATTTGCATCATTATCCGGGATTACGTAAGAAGAAAATCCTCCAGGATTTCCCTGACAATTTCCTTGAACTTCTTCCCCTAAATCAGTAAAAGCAATGATATTTCTCGTGTTTTCTGTAGCATTTGTTTTATTGGTTACCCAAACTTCCAATTTAGTAATATTTACTCCTGAATTAACAATTGGCAAAGTTGCCATAGCTTCATCATAATGTTCGTGGTGGTATAGATTTAAGAAATAATGTCTATTTGCTTCATAACTATCTCCGGCCATTTCAAATGTTTGAACTTGAGCTTTTCCCGAAACATTTATTTCCTGACGTTTTCCTTTAGAGGAA
>JACOTM010000063.1 GCA_016178305.1 Flavobacteriia bacterium
AATATTTCACTTTTGAGGAGTATAAAGAAAAAGTAGCAACGCTTCAAACAGATAAAGACGGAAAAGTTGTATTCTTATATACAAATAGTATCGATGAGCAATTTTCTTTTGTGAAAAAAGCAAAAGATAGAGGTTATGATGTGTTGCATTTAGAAGGACCTTTGACGCCTCATTTTGTATCAAAAATGGAGCAAACTTTTGAGAATATTACTTTTGCACGAGTGGATGCTGATACATTAGATAAATTAATCAAAAAAGAAGAGATAATTCCTTCTAAATTGACAAAAGAAGATGAAGAGTCATTGAAACCTTTATTTGAAAAAGTTGTGAATAAAGAGAAATTTATCGTTCAATTTGAAAGTATGAATTCAGATGACGCTCCGATTATTATCACACAGCCGGAGTTTATTCGCCGTATGATGGAACATAAATGGAAATCATTCCAAAATATCGGATGTGTTAGCGGCAGAATCAGAAGAAAATAAAACAGCTAAAATTAAGCAATTGACAGATTTGGCATTACTTTCTCAAGGAATGTTAAAAGGGGAAGCTTTGAGTCAGTTTATTGATAGAAGCATTGAATTAGTTTAATAACCATATTTTGAAGCGAGAGATAGGAATATTTCTCGCTTTTTTAACTTTTAATACGTAGGATTTTGTTTAAATGGATTTTAGCAGCCGGAGGATATTTTCTTTTTAAAGGGCACTTTTTAGGTGCCGTTTTAGGATTTGTTATAGGTAATATCATTGATAATTATCAAAATGTTATTGGCGCCGCAAAGGCAAAAGCTCAGAGCGAAGGACGAGCATTTAAACATGAGGATTTGTTTCAATATTATCAGCAACGATCTTCTCAAAATGACATCCCAACAATGTTAATGGCTTTGTCTGCGGCAATAATGAAGGCAGATGGAAAAGTTTTAAAAGCTGAATTGGATTATGTGAAAGCATTTTTAAATCAGCAATTTGGACCTCAATATGCAATCAATCATCTCCAAACATTAAAGCATTTTTTAGATTCAGGTGATATTCCTTTGAATCAAATTTGTTCTGATATTAAAATGAGAACTTTGCCTGAGGTTCGTGTTCAATTAATTCATTATTTATTTGGAATTGCAAAAGCTGATGGTTCCGTATCTGCATCTGAAATCAATGTGTTAAATCAAATTGCTGCGATGATGGGAGTTCCTGCTGTTGAATTTGAGAGTGTGAAAAATATGTTTTACCGTGATGTGAATTCAGATTTCGCAGTTTTGGGAATAACAGCACAAGCAACAGATGAAGAAGTAAAAAAAGCATACCGTCAAATGGCTATCAAATTTCATCCTGATAAAGTCGCTTCTATGGGAGAGGAATATCAAAAAGGTGCCAAAGAAAAGTTTCAAAAAATTCAAGAAGCTTACGAAAATATTAAAAAAAATAGAGACTTAAAGTGATTTTGAATTTTGAATTTTAGATTTTGAATTGTATGAATCTCTAATTCAAAATTCAAAATTCAAAATTTCACAAGTATGAGAAAAAAAATAATGTTATTAGGGTCAGGCGAATTAGGGAAAGAGTTCGTGATTGCTTGTCAAAGATTAGGGCAATATATTATAGCGGTTGATAGTTATGAAGGAGCTCCAGCGATGCAAGTTGCTCATGAATTTGAAGTTGTAAATATGTTGGACGGAGATGCTTTGGATCGAATTGTTGAGAAACACCAACCAGATATTATCGTTCCTGAGATTGAAGCGATTCGTACAGAACGTTTTTACGACTATGAAGCGAAAGGTATTCAAGTTGTGCCAAGTGCAAAAGCGGCTAATTTCACAATGAACCGAAAAGCGATCCGTGATTTAGCAGCAAAAGAAGTCGGTGTTCGAACAGCGAATTATCGTTATGCGACGTCTTTAGAAGAATTGCAAAATGGAGTAGAAGCAGTTGGAATACCATGTGTTGTTAAACCTTTAATGTCTAGTTCTGGTAAAGGACAATCAGTTATAAAATCTAACGAGGATATTGAAAAAGCATGGAAATATGCTCTTGAAGGCTCTAGAGGTGATTTATTAGAAGTGATTGTAGAAGGTTTTGTGGATTTTGATTATGAAATTACTTTGTTAACCTTAACGCAACAAAATGGAGAAACATTATTTTGTCCTCCAATAGGACATAGACAAGAAAGAGGTGATTATCAAGAAAGTTGGCAGCCAATGTCTATGAATGTCGAGCATTTGGAAGAAGCAAAACAGATGGCAGCAGATGTTACTAAAGCATTGGGTGGTTCGGGAATATGGGGTGTTGAATTCTTTATTACGAAAGAAGGAGCATATTTTTCAGAATTATCTCCGAGACCTCATGACACTGGTATGGTAACATTGGCAAATACACAAAATTTTTCTGAATTTGAATTACATGCAAGAGCAGTATTAGGGATTCCTGTGAATGAAATAAAATTGGAGCGTAATGGTGCAAGTGCTGTTGTTTTGGCTTCAAAAGAAAATGATTCATTACCTGTTTTTTCGGGAATAGAAAAAGCAGCTATTGTCCCGAATACAGATTTTAAACTTTTTGGAAAACCAACAACAAGACCATATAGAAGAATGGCTGTAGCATTGGCTTTTGGAAATGAAAACGTAGAAATTTTAGTTGATAAAGCAAAATCAGTGGCAGCCTTAATTGATGTGGACTAAAAATATAAAAAATGAAAATTGAAAAATAAAAAAGATAGAACAATACTGTATTTTGGATTATTTGTAGGATTATTTTCGATTTTTTTTATTATAATCGAGACTATAAATCATAAATTATTTATGAATGATTTTAGAGTCTATTACGAAGCTACAAAAGATTTTTTATCTGGAATTAATCCATACGAGCGTAGTTATGAGTTAAAAACGGGTTATTTTAAATACACACCTCCAACTTTGCTTTTATTTAGTTTATTTTCCTTTTTTGAGTTTTCGACGATTAAATTTTTTCATTTAGGAGTTTCTTTGTTAATGATCTTTATAATAATTCCATTGTGGTATTGGTTATTAAAAGCACATTTTATCTCTACCTTTTCAAAAAAAGCATTATTCTTAAATATTTCATTCTTAATTGTTGTTATTCATATAACTCGTGAATTTCATTTGGGAAATGTGAACTTAATATTATTAGGGTTATTTGTTATTGGGTATTATTTAAGTTTTATAGGGAAAAAAACGTTTGGACTTTTATTATGGGCGATAATGATTCTCTTAAAACCAATAATGCTTCTAATTTTTATTCCTTTAATTATTAATAGACAATGGAAAGAGTTGGGGATGTTATTTCTTTTTGGTTGTAATTTGTATTAATTCCTTTGCTTTTTATAGGTTGGGAAGTAAATTATTTGTTATGGAAAGATTGGGTAAACGCAATTATTTCACATGGAACATATTTAAAAAGCCCTCAATCATTACAATATTTACTTCATAATTTTTTTGATGTACAAGTTTCATGGGCATATTCAATATTAGGATTGTTGTTATTACTTTTTTTTAATATTCTTGAGGTTATTCGTTGTGGTGTAAGTCAAAAAAGAACATTATTTTGGTCTTTAATTTATATCGCTTTTGTCCCTAGTTTTTTCATTACAGACACAGAACATTTTATTATGGCTTTACCATTAATAATGTTTTTAATGTATTGGTTATATCAAATTAAAAGTAAAGTTAAATGGATTGTATTTTTGTTCGGGATCTTGTTTTATTCATTTGATTCGATGGATTTGTTGGGTAGAAAATTATCAACTATGGTTTATGATTATGGTATTTTGGGTGTTGGAAATTTAATATTTATTATTTTAGGAATTATTATTTGGGATAAATCCAAATTGGTTGAAAATGAAAATAGTATTCGAGTGGAAATGTAACTTTTTCCTCGAATACTATTTATTAAATTAGTTTTATGCCATTTTTAATTTTGCAACTTTTGACTTCGAAAACTGAGCTTCGGCATATTCTTTCGTTACTCTAAAATCAGATTCATCCTTGGATGGTAATTCATACATTGCATCTGTTAAAATAGCTTCACAAATAGAACGTAATCCCCTAGCTCCTAATTGAAATTCAATGGCTTTACTAACCATGAAGTCAAGAACTTCTCCTTCTAATACAAGTTTGATTCCATCGATTTCAAATAAGCGAATATATTGTTTGACTAAAGCATTTTTAGGTTCTGTTAATATTCTTTTTAAGCTTTTTGCATCTAAAGGTTCTAAATATGTTAAAACAGGAAAGCGCCCAATTAATTCTGGAATCAATCCGAAAGTTTTAATGTCTGTAGGGTTGATATATTTCAAAAAACTATCCCCTTCAATACGTTCTTCTTCTTTATTTGTAAAACCAATCGTTTTTTTATTAACACGACGAGCGATGTGTTTTTCGATACCGTCAAAAGCACCTCCACAAATAAAAAGAATATTTCGAGTGTCAATTTGAATCATTTTTTGCTCAGGATGTTTCCTTCCTCCTTGTGGCGGAACATTGACCGTAGCTCCTTCTAAAAGTTTCAATAAAGCTTGTTGAACACCTTCTCCAGAAACATCTCTCGTAATAGAAGGATTATCGCTTTTACGTGCAATTTTATCGATTTCATCTATGAATACGATTCCATTTTGAGCAGCCTCAACATTATAATCAGATGCTTGTAATAAACGGGATAATATGCTTTCAACATCTTCCCCAACATACCCTGCTTCTGTCAATACTGTTGCATCAGCGATACAAAAAGGAACATTTAGCATTTTAGCTATTGTTTTTGCTAACAAAGTTTTTCCAGTCCCAGTTCGACCAACTAAAATAACATTTGATTTTTCAATTTCTATATCGTCTTTTGAAGGAGGTTGATTGAGTCTTTTGTAATGATTGTAAACAGCAACAGATAAAACTTTTTTAGCATCTTCTTGTCCTATAACATATTCATCTAATTTTGACTTTATATCTATAGGTTTTAATACATTGACAATGTTTTGTTTCGTTTTCTTATGAACAATTTCTTCTTCCTGAATAATTGAATTTGCTTGTGTAACACAACTGTCGCAAATATGACCTGTAACACCAGCAATTAATAAACCAACTTCACTTCTTGATCTGCCACAAAATGAGCAACCTGAATCTTTTTTCGCCATCTTTAAAATTGACAAAAGGTCATTTGAAGACAAATGACCTTTATGATTATCTATAAAATATTATTATCTAAGGTTTCGAGTCAACACTTCGTCAACCATACCGTATTCTTTTGCTTCATCAGCAGTCATCCAATAATCACGATCTGAATCTGCCCAAACTTTTTCATAAGTTTGTTTGGAATGGAAAGCAATAATGTCGTATAATTCCTTTTTCAATTTTTGAATTTCTTTTGCAGTGATTTCGATATCTGAAGCTTGACCTTGAGCACCTCCAAGTGGTTGGTGAATCATTACTCTTGAATGTTTCAAAGCAGTTCTTTTTCCTTCAGCACCTGCGCACATTAATACAGCTCCCATAGAAGCAGCCATTCCAGTACAAATAGTTGCGACATCAGGTTTGATATATTGCATCGTATCGTAAATCCCCAAACCAGCATAAACAGAACCTCCAGGAGAATTTAAATAAATTTGAATGTCTTTTTTTGAATCAGCTGATTCCAAGAATAGTAACTGAGCATTTACAATATTAGCTACTTGATCATTAATCCCAGTTCCTAAAAAGATAATGCGATCCATCATTAAACGAGAAAAAACATCCATTTGAGTCATATTCATTTGACGTTCTTCGATGATGTATGGTGTAATTGATGAGTCAATATAATGTTCTAAATGCATACTACTAATACCCATGTGTTTCGTAGCGTATTTTTTAAATTCGTTGTTGTTAAACATAATGAATGTGTTTTTGTTTGTTGTAAAGATAAATGAATCTTTAAAAAGAAAAAATGATTTAATTAAAAAATGATTAATAAATTTAATTTAGAACCATTTTTTTATTCAATGGATTTATAATTTGCAATCCAATCTGGATTTTGAACGTCTTCAAGCAACCTCCAAAATTTATCATCCATAAAAAAATCGCCATCAATTTGTTTGACTCCATAAGTGTTGAATAAATAAATCTCTTGTTTTGGAGTTGGTTTATATTGTTTATGACTCCATCCGTTTCCTTGAGATAAATCAAAAGGATGACGTTCAAATCGAATCTTCCAAAGAGAATCTACGGGCAAGCAATAATCATATTCTTTTAATGTGATTGAGTCTTTTAAAATACCGCAACTTAAATGGTGCATTTCGAAATAATTGACTCTTTTTGGGTTGTAAATACTAGGCCATTTCCCTGAAGCGATGTGTATAAATTCATTTTCAGTTAGTATTTTTCGAGCATTTTGGGAGATGCCATTATCGATGTGTACGCTGAATGTAGTTAGTTGACCAGTAGATTGATAGGATATTTTTACGCCGAATACCGTTTTGGTTTCATTAACCAGAACAACGGAAGTCATAGTGACCCAAAATCCCATCAGTAATAGCCTAAGCATACTGAAATTTACAAAAAAAATGATACAGTTGAAAAAAAAGTTAAAAATAATTTTAATTTTTCTTTTTTTTGAACAATAAAAACAGTATAAAAATAGAGGTGAAAGTAAATATTACTGGATAAATCCAGTGAGACGAAAGAAATACCAATATTAGAAATGTAGGTATCATGAATATTGATACAAGGTGAAATTTTCCTTGATGTTCATCTTTTTTCAAAATTTATATATTTTATGAGGAGTTATACAATAATGAAGTTTTATGTCATCGGTAGAAATGTCATCAATCTTGTCAAATATATCAAATAAATGCAGACCGATAAAAATACAATGAGGGGAGCATTTACTTAAAAAGCGATCGTAAAAACCTTTACCGTAACCAACACGCTGGCCTGATTTATCAATTGCTAATAATGGAACAAAAACAATATCGATATCCTTTTCAAGAATTTTTTGACCAGATTTAGGCTCTGGTATTTGAAAATTATTGTAGCTTAATTCGGTGTTTGAATCCAAAACAAGATGTTCCATCTCAAAAGTTGTAAAGTTTGAAACGGAGCTGGTAATTCTATTTTCTGTTTCAAGTGATTTAATGATTTGAAATGTGTTGATTTCATTTTTGTTTTGAATTGGAAGAAAGATGCTTATGGTTTTGTTTTTATAATACTGCTCGTTAATAATATTTAATATTTTATTATTTATTGCATCTAACTCATTTTGTTGTAATTCATTTCTTTTTGAAGTGTATTTTTTTCTCAATTCTTTTTTTGTCATATTATATTTTTTAGTTTAGAAAACCAACCATTTTGGAGTTAATTCGTTATTTGGTAGTTGAATATTTGTTAGATTCGAAGTTGAGAAAAAAATATGAGACTAATTTGTTTTCATGGTAAATATTTATAGATTTGTTCATGTAAACAGTATTTTGAATTATAGATTATTATTATATTGCTAAAAAAAACTAAAATTAATATTTTACAATTAATAGAAATGAAAAAAATCTTTTTGATTCCTTTAACATTTTTTGCTTCATTATATGTGTACTCCCAAAATTCTGACTCTATAGTTTATGATGAGCCTATTTTTTTAGAAGATGATTCAAAATTAGTTGAAGAAACTTTTCATTCCACTCGAATTATTAATGGTCATTCTGTTGAAACTTTGAAAAAAGGTACTTTAGAATTTCGTATTGAACATAAATTTGGTGATTTTGCTGGAGTTAATGGAGGTTCAAAAACCTTGTTTGGCTTAGATCAGGTTTCGGATGTTCGTATAGCTTTTGAATATGGTGTAACTGACAAGTTGATGTGTGGAATAGGGAGAAGTAAAGGGGGAGGCTTATATAATCCTTACAAACAATTATTAGATGGATTTGTTAAATATCGAATTTTACATCAAGAAAAAGGGAAAATGCCAATTTCAATGGCGTTTATAGGAACATCAAGTTATACGTATGCAAAAAAAACAGGTGTTGATACATTGGTTTCTAATTTTCCAAAACAAAATTATCGATTGGCTTATTGTTCTCAATTAAATATTGCAACAAAAATTAAAAATAAAGTGAGTTTAGCAATAATGCCGACATTGCTTTGGAGAAATTATGTTGCTCAGAAAGATCAGAATTTATTATTTAGTATAGGAAGTGCAATTAGTGTTCATGTGTCTAAAAAAATGGCGTTAACAGCGGAGTATTATTATAATATAAATAATTCAATTACTCGAAAGTCTTATCAGAATAGTTTTGCTTTAGCTGTTGATTGGATGACATTTGGACATAATTTTAAAATTTATTTAGCGAATGCTCAAGGGTTTGGGGAAACACAATTTATTCCTTATACAGATGCTAAATGGAATAAAGGAGGATTTAGGCTTGGATTTTGTGTTGGTAGGAAATATATGAGAGAATAAAAAATTAAGATAACTTACTGATAAATTCATTTCACAATATTAATGAAATATGAAATATAAATTACCTGTTTTATTGTTGTTTGCCTTGGTTTTATCAAGGGTTTTACTTGTTGCATGTGCGAAAGATAAAGTGCCAGTTCCTGTAAATGTTGCAATTAATCCATGTCCTGATACTATTTCTTTTGCAAATGATGTTTTGCCTATAATGAACGATGCTGCTTGTACCTATTGTCATGGCCCGGGTTGTGGAATTGGGGAATATTATGATTATACTACCATTTCAAATTCAGCACAACAAATTTTAAATTCAATTGGGCCGAATGGTACAATGCCACAAGGAGGAACAAAATTAGCAGATTCAACAGTTCAAAAAATAGCTTGTTGGATTTCTCAGGGAAAAAAAAATAATTAATTTAGACAGTTACTTAGTGTTGCAAACAAAATAAAATAAATATGAAGAGAATGTTTTACCCTTTAGTAGCAGGAATGTTACTAATGTCATCAGCATACGTGTCAATAACTTCACAAGATTGGAAAATTTCAGAGAACCACTCTATAGAATTTATTAGTAAAGATCCAACTGGAATTTTTAAAGATTTTAAAGGAACTATTAAATATGATGAAAAAGATTTGGCAGGTTCAAAGTTTGATGTTTCAATAGATGTATCTTCTATTAGTACTGGAAATGGAATGATGAATAAAAAAGCTCAAACGGAAGAATGGTTTAATTCGGAAAAATTTCCTGAAATAAAATATACTTCTTCTAAAATTGAAAAATCTGAAACGGGAATTACTTTATACGGAGATTTGAAAATTAAAGGAACGAGTAAACCTACAAAAATTAAAGTAGCAGTGAAAAATTCTGGAGATAAAGCCACTTTTTCAGGAACTTTCAATGTTAATAGAATTGATTTTCATGTTGGGCATAAAAGTGAAACAGTTCCTGATGTTATGAAAATAGTTTTTGAAATCCCTGTAACTAAAAAATAAAAATATGTTTAAAAATTCATTAGTATTGGGAGTAATCTCTGGTTTATTATCAGGATTAGCATGTGTAATTTATGCGAAAGTGTATTTCACCGCAAATGAAATTGATTTTTCATCTATAGCTAGTAATTTAGTTTTGTTTTCATCTTGTATTTTCGGTTGTGTCCTTGCTTCTATAGGTTTTTATTTTTCAACTAAATTAATGAAGAAGAAGGGAGAAATTCTTTTTAATTTTTTATTTACTATTTTATCTTTTGCTTCTATTTTAGGACCAATAGCTGCTACCTTACCTTTAGATTTTGAATTTCCTGAATTGTTTCCAGGTTATGCAATTCCAATGCATTTTTTTTTTTTTTTTTTTTGGTTTACAGTTAAACCCATTTTTTTTTTTTTTTTAAATTGTGAATTAGAAATGGTTCACAAATTACAAACAAAATAAAACTATATTAAAATGAAAAAAAATTACATTATTCTTTCTGCATTGTTGATTGCAGTTGGGGCACTTTCTTTTCAACATTCCGGAAATGAAGAAATAAAAGGGTATTTGAAACAAAAACATTATTATCCTGATGGTTCTGGAATGGGAAATGTATCTGGAGCTCCAACTGATGGAAATTGTACAGGTTGCCATTCTGGGACAGCTCAATCAGGTGCTTCAAAAAACACTTTAACTGTTACAAGTGGACTTACACCAATAACTTCTTACGTACCTGGTACTACTTATAATGTTGCGTTAACAATGAATCCAAATCCTACTAAAAAAGGATTTGAAGCTGTAGTGATGACTTCTACGAATGCTATAGCAGGTTCTATTGCAACTATTACAGGAGGGGGGGTTACGATTACAAATAGTCGAGCTCACCATAATAGTACAAGTAATACAAGTAGTAATTCAGCTTGGATATGGTCTTGGACTGCTCCTTCAACGAATGTAGGAGATGTTACTTTTTATGTTTCGTCTATGGTTGCAAATGGTACAGGAAATCAATCAGGGGATGTTGTTTATTTATCTCAACATGTGATTCCAGCTTCAAGTGCAGGGGTAATTGAGCAAGTGCAAAATTCTAATAAATTTTCAGCAGGTTATTCGGCAGATCAAAATGCAGTTGTGATGGATTTTAGTTCATTAGTAGCAGGAAATATGTTTTTCAATTTAGTTGATATGTCTGGACGCTCTGTATTTACTTATAAAATGGGGCAATCTCAAATTGGTGCGAATCATGAGAAAATTGTTTTGCCAGAAGATTTGAAAAATGGTATTTATGTTGTGAATATGTTTGTGAACAATAAAGCAATGGAACAAAAAATAATGATTCAAAAATAATTGAATTTGAGCTACTTGAAAGCGTCATTTCTTTTGATTTGACGCTTTTTATTTTTTAATTCAATCTTCGTTCAACTAATTCTTTAACTTTCTTGTAAAATTGAAAAGGCATATAAGTTCGCCATTCGAGATCGTCTAATTCTCCCCCCATAGCAAAGTAGTTGTCAATATTTATTTGCTGGAATTCTAAAATAACATGTTCGTGAAAATTTACAAGAGCAACCCAACCATCTTCAATTTCATCAATCCATTCTTCGTAATAACAATCATCTGAATAATGAAAATTTAATACATTTTCACCAATTAAGATAAATTTAGTGATGCCAGTTTCAATCATTGGTTCTATGATATTTCTTTTCAAAGTCATAATATCATTTTCAATGGCATCGTTCCATTCCCCTATTAATTCAATAATAGCGTATCCATCATCGTATTCAACAAATAAAGCTTTGGCAAAAAGAGTTGAAGAATCGATAGAGTCCCATTGGGGGTGTATATAAAAATTATAAACAGAGTTTTCGAAGTTAAATTCACTATTTTGATGCTCAAAAAAAGGAGAATTGGGATCTTCCGAAGCAATATCCCAAAAATCGCAGTTAAAAACTAAAACAACCATAACATGTTGATAAACAATCATGTTATGGTGTCGGTTGCTTCACCAAAAAGGTGATATTTGTTCTGCAAAGAAAAAAATACCGCAACACATGGACAAAGTTATAC
>JACOTM010000064.1 GCA_016178305.1 Flavobacteriia bacterium
AGCTTTACACGCAGCATCCAAAAAGCTTAATAAATGAAAAAATCTATTAATCTCACGGATAAAAAAGTAATCATAAGCAGAACGGATAGTATTGGTGATGTTATGCTAGTATTACCTATTGCTACTTGGTTAAAGGAGACATTTTCTGGGGTTTATATTTATTTTCTAGGAAGTAATTACACCGAAGACATTATTAAATCCTATGATTCAATTGATGAATTTATAGATTGGAAAGAGATAGAGTTACAAACAAAAGAGAAACAAATTTCACAATTACAATCATTAAAAGCTGATGCGATTATTCATGCTTTTCCAAGAAAAGAAATAGCAAAATTAGCCAAAAAAGCAAAAATTGATTACAGAATTGGAACATCTCATCGTTTATTTCATTTGATGACTTGCAATGTAAAAGTCGATTTTACTAGAAAAAATTCACCCTATCATGAATCGCAATTAAATTTTGAGTTATTAAAACCATTCGGGCTTCACGAATTACCAACTTTAGAAGCTTTGAATCTCATGACCACTCATTTTAAAGCACAAAAAATAGAATTGCCTGAATTTATTACGGCAAAATATACGGCTCATAAAACAATTATTTTACATCCAAAATCTCAAGGGAGTGCTATTGAATGGGGAATAAATCGCTATGTAGATTTAGCACTTCAATTAGAGGAAAAAGGGTTTACGGTTTATTTTACAGGAACGGAAAAAGAAGGACTGCTTTTTCGAAATCAACTTCCATTGTCAGATAATATTATCGATACAACTGGTAAATTAACTTTAAAGCAATTGATTTATTTCATTTCTAAAGTGAATGTTTTGGTGGCTTGTTCAACAGGGCCTTTGCATATTGCAGGATTTACTGGTATTAAAGCAATAGGATTGTTTTCACCGAGAAAACCGATTCATCCAGGAAGATGGAGAGCATTAGGAAAAGATGTTCATATTGTTGTGAAAAATGAAAATTGTCAAGCATGCGCATCTAAACAAAAGTGTTCGTGTGTTGAGCAAATTACAGTAAAAAAAGTAATTTTTGAAATAGAATCAATTTCCAATTTTGAAAGAAATAAGGAAGAAGAACCGATTAATGCTGAAAAAAACAATTCATAACCTTACTTTCTCAAACCTATACATAAGTATAGCTGCAGGAATATTAGTTTCAGGGATGAGTCATTTATTGCATTATTCTCATGTTTTTGAAATAGGTATTTTTGTTTTTTCAAGTACAATTTGCATCTATACTTTTCAAAGATATATTAAATTTAAATTTGAAAAAACGCGCGAAAGTGAATTAAATGACTGGTTAAAAAATCATCAATATTTACAATTATTCATTATTTTAGTCGGCGGTTGTATTGCAATATATTTTTATTTTTTCATTTTGAATGCTTTTGAAAGCACTAAATATTGGATGTTATTATCATTTATATTAAGTGTATTATATGCTGTAAAAATCAAAGGATGGAATTTACGGGACGTCCCTTATATGAAAATACACTTGATTGCTATCGTTTGGGGAAAAGCATTTTTATTTCCTGTTCTATTAAATCAAGATTTTACTTTTTCAACCTTGCTTTTTTTAGGTAGTCATTACTTTTTTTTTATTGCAATATGCATTCCATTTGATATTCGAGATTTGCATTATGATAATTCTAGGATGAAAACAATTCCTCAACTTTATGGTGTCGCAAATGCTAGAATATTTAGTTTATTAGCCTTATTTGTTTTTATTATTCTAATTTTTTATAGTAATTCGAATCTAATTCAGAATTATTTGTTTTGGATTAGTGTGTGCTATACTGCTATTTTAGTACTTAAAGTTAAGGAGGATAAAAAACCTATATATTATTCAATTTTTATCGATGGATCAATTATATTACTTGGGACATCTTATTTTTTTCAATAATGGTTATTTAAAACAAAAGGCTGAAACATTACTATTTCAACCTTTTGTTAGCTATATCAAAACGATTTTTTTATAATCATTAAATTATTTCAGCTGTTAACAATCTAATTTTTATCAATTTGCTAATTCTAACATTTTAGCCATTACCTCATTTGAATCCCAATTTGCTTCGATATTTGGTAATTGCATTACTTGTTCCATAATTGCATTTTGGGCTTTTCCATTTTCAATAACTTTATGGTAACGAATATGACTAAATGTAACTTGTGAATACAGAGGAATCCATTTTTCAGGATATAAATTACTGAATTTAGCTTCTATTTTTTTACGCAATAAAAATTCTTTATTTGCTGTTAAATCACGCATTTCTATATAATTCATTAGCGATAAATCAATAATTGCATTGCCATCAGGCACACGTGTTTTGGAATATGCACCTAATAATCCGTTCCAATTTCCATTCGCTTCTTCCAGCATTTCTTGCAAAATCATACAATCTTCAAAGCCACAATTCATTCCTTGACCATAAAAAGGAACAGTAGCATGAGCTGCATCACCTAAAAGTAATACTTTATCTTCGTAATTCCATGGACTGCATCTAACCATCACTAATGCAGAAGTTGGATTTTCAAAGTAATCATCCAATAAAGTAGGCATTAATGGTAGAGCATCAGGAAACGTTTTTTGGAAGAAGGTTTCAACTTTTTCATGGGTGTTAATTGTGTCAAATGATTTTTCACCATACATAGGAAAGAAAAGAGTACAGGTAAAACTTCCATCCATATTTGCTAAGGCAATCATCATGAATTCACCTCTTGGCCATATATGAAGGCAATTCTTATCTAATTTATGACTCCCATCTTCGTTTGCTGGAATAACCAATTCTTTGTAGCCATGATCTAAGTATTTTTGAGAATAATCGAACATAGTTGTTTTTTGCATTCTGAATCGAACCGCAGAAAATGCCCCGTCTGTTGCAAAAACTTTATCAAATGAATGTTTTTCTTCTTGATTTGTAGCTGTATTATCAAAGTGTAAAGTGTTTGTTTTTAAATCAATATCCGTACACTTTCGATCAAAATTATAACTGATAGTAGGATATTGGTCAGCTAAATTCATTAATTTTTGATTTAAACCACCACGAGAAACGGAATAAATTGCTTGTTCATCCTTTCCATATTTTTGATATGACAAACTACCATCTAAAGCGTGCATACAACGTTGGTACATTGGGATAGCAATTTCACGAATATCTCCGTCAATTCCAGCAGCTTGTAAAGCTCTCCAGCCTCTATCTGATAATGCTAGATTAATTGATTTTCCTGCTAATAATTTAGCTTTACGGACGTCAGGTCTGCTCTCAAAGATGGAAACATCATATCCTTTTTTTGCCATTAATATCGCTTGTAAACTCCCAACTAAACCAGCTCCTACAATTCCTATTTTTTCCATATTTTTTTATTTTTTATAGATTTTAAGACTTTTAAGTTATGTAATACAAGTCTTGAATCTTGAAGTCTTATTTAATTGATTTCTCTAATAATTGTCCAAAATAATATACATCTTCAAAAGAATTGTATAATGGTGCAGGAGCAACACGAATTACATTTGGTTCTCTCCAATCAGCCACAACTCCTTCATCAGACAAAGCGTCGAACAAAGCTCTTGCTTGTCCATGTGCTAAAATTGATAGTTGAGCACCACGTTTGCTTTTATCTCTTGGAGTAATAATTTCAAAAGAGCATCTATCTTTATTTTTTTCTGAAATATCATCAATAATAAATTCTAAATAGGCGGTCAATAAATCTCTTTTTGTTCCTATTCGATCCATTCCCGCTTCTTCAAAAATATCTAAAGAAGCTAAATGAGCAGCCATACCAATAATTGGGGCATTACTTAATTGCCATCCTTCAGCACCTTTCATAGGATTAAATCCAGGTTGCATTAAAAATCGTGTTTCTTTATCATAGCCCCACCATCCTGCAAAACGAGGTAATTCAGGTTTATAAGCATGTTTTTCATGAACAAATAAGCCAGAGACACCGCCAGGAGAAGAGTTTAAGTATTTATAACTACACCATGCAGCGAAATCTACCCCCCAATCATGTAGTTTTAGATTGATATTTCCGGCTGCATGAGCCAAATCGAATCCAGCATAAGCGCCCACTTTATGAGCTGCTTTCGTTATTTTTTTCATATCAAATAACTGACCCGTGTAATAGTTTACACCACCAATCATAACGAGAGCTAATTCATCACCAACTTCTTCAATTTTAGCAAGAATATCTTCTTCACGAATTAAATGTTCTCCATCTCTTGGGGCAATTTCAATTAAATCAGTTTCAATATTTAGACCATGAAATTTTACTTGCGTTTCCAAAGCATATTGATCACTTGGAAAAGCTTTTGCTTCACAAATTAATTTGGTTCTTTTTCCTTTTGGTTGATAAAACGAAACCATTAACAAATGTATATTTGTTGTTAATGAGTGAGTTACTACCACTTCTAGAGGCATTGCCCCGACAATCGAAGCAATTTTATTTGTTAAATTTTCATGATATGAAAACCATGGTTTATTTGCTAAGAAATGTCCTTCTACACCATATTTTGCCCAAGCATCTAATTCTTCAACTATATACTCTTTTGTTGATTTTGGTTGTAAGCCCAAGGAGTTACCGGTGAAATAACGAACTTGTTTGTCATGGAAATTTGGCATATAGAATTTATCTCTAAATTCTTTTAAAGGATCAATAGCATCTTGTTGTTGCGCATAAACAAGTGTATTTTCAAATTGAGTCATTTTAACTTGAGCGTTTTGCATTCGTGTTTTATAGTTTTTTTAATTAATTCAAAGATAATTAAGACTTAACTTTTTCCAACATTTTTGTAGTGTATATTTAAAAATTAAACGAAATAATATTAATTCGTCTATTTTTTGATTTATCTAAGGTAAATTAAAAAGTCGAACCCATTAGATTCGACTTTTATTTACAAACAAAACTATACTTTTAAATTTAGTACTCTCTTAATTAAGAATATAAAAAATTATTAAAAGAGTGTCAATTACAACACTTGATATTCCTGCATAATAAATCCATCTCATAGGAGCTATCGCTAATAAAAAACTTAATGTAGTCATCGTAGGAATTACTACAAATGTTAAGGCAAGAATATTGTTAATTGCTCCTAATCCAACAGTAACACCACCAAGGCATCCTACAATAAGTAAAGCAACAGCAATTACACCGAATCTGTTTTCTTCAGAAACAGCTAATATTCTTTCAAATCCGCTCAAATTTTGAATATCTGTTTTCATACGTTTTTTTAATTGAAATGATAAGACAAATCTCAACTAATTGGCTTTAAAAAAGAACGGCATTAATTAGAAAAAAAACAGATTTATATCATGAAAAAATATGATTAACAGTAATTGTACAGCTTAATTTTGGTGTTGTGTTTATACATTTTTTACTTTTAATATCTTCCAGTTTTGGTGAAAAGATAAGTTTTAAATATTCTTTCTCTATTTAAATAGTATTTAAAAATAAATCCTACTTTTGCATTCATAAAATGGGGACAAAAAAGAAGATTGCAGTCATAGGCGGTGGAAGTTGGGCAACAGCTTTGGTGAAGATTTTATCGTCTAATCTACCAACTGTGAATTGGTGGATGCGAAGCGATGTTTCGGTTGCTCATATATTAAAATTTAAACATAATCCAAAATATCTTCAATCGGTTGAATTTGATTTAAGTAAAATCAATGTAAGTTCAAATTTAGAAGAAGTGATTGCTCATGTAGATATTGTAATTTTAGCCACTCCTTCTGCTTTTTTAACGGATTTATTTAAAGATTTCGATAAAAATTTATTAAAAGATAAGGTTGTATTTTCAGCTGTAAAAGGTATTATCCCTGAATACAATGCAATTCCAGCTCGATTTATACATAAAACCTTTGGGACGCCTTATCAAAATATTGGGATTATTTGTGGTCCTTGTCATGCAGAAGAAGTTGCATTAGAAAGATTATCGTATTTAACAATAGCATGTCAAAAAGAGAAGCATGCAAGCGATGTTGCAAAATTATTAACATGCCGATTCATTAAAACTACAGTTTCAGATGATTTATTTGGGACAGAATTTTCAGCGGTCTTAAAAAATATTTATGCTTTAGCTGCAGGGATATGTTCAGGTTTAGGTTATGGTGATAATTTTCAATCCGTATTGATTTCCAATGCGATACAAGAAATTGAAAATTTTATTGATGAAATTCATCCAATTCACCGTGATGTTAAGTCTAGTGCATATTTAGGTGATTTATTAGTGACAGCTTATTCTAAATTTTCGAGAAATAGAACTTTTGGTCACATGATTGGAAAGGGATATTCTGTTAAAACAGCTCAATTAGAAATGGATATGATTGCAGAAGGTTATTATGCTACGAAATGTTTAATTGAAATTAATAAAAAATTTCAAGTGGAAATACCTATAGTTGAAGCAGTTTATAATATTTTATATAAAAATCATTCACCTGAAAATGAAATTAAATTATTAACAGGAAAATTAAGTTAAATTAATATCGTATCTGTTAAAATTTTCATTAAATGTTAAAATAAACTTCATCACTTCTTTTTTTTACGCCAACATTCTGTTACTTTTGTAAAAAAATGTTTGCCATGAAAGTATTTAAATTTGGAGGAGCATCCGTAAAAGATGCAGCAGCAGTTAGAAATGTATCTCGAATTCTTTCCTTATATAAGGGTGATCAAATTTGTGTTGTTGTATCTGCAATGGGGAAAACAACAAATTCAATGGAATTGTTGGTTCAAGCTTTATGGGAACGAAATGAGCTTAAATATAATGAGTTGGTTGATGAAAGATTACAATTTCATTTAAGTATATTGAATGAATTATTTTCAGAAAAACATTATTCAATTTACAAAACAGTTGAAGATTTATTTGAAAATTTAAAAAATAAATTTCAGCAACCAATTTCAGAAAATTATGATTTTGAATATGACCAAATTGTTTCATTGGGTGAAGTAATTTCTTCCTTGATTGTTACTTCTTTTTTGAAAGAGCAGGGACATCTTGTTGAATGGGCAGATTCTCGAAAATTGATTCGTACCAATAATTTATACCGTGAGGGAAATGTTGATTGGCAGAAAACAGAAGAATTAATAAAATCTAAATTTCTACCTGAATTCAAAAAAGTTTCAATTCAGATTACACAAGGTTTTATAGGACATACTTCGGAAGGGTTTACAACTACTTTAGGTCGTGAAGGTTCTGATTATACGGCGGGAATATTTGCTTATTGTTGCGATGCCCAAGATGTTACAATTTGGAAAGATGTTCCTGGAATGTTGAATGCAGATCCAAAATGGTTTGATAATACGGTAAAACTGGATAGCATTTCATTTAAGGAGGCTATAGAATTATCCTATTATGGTGCAACAGTAATTCATCCAAAAACGATTAAGCCGTTGCAAAATAAAGGGATTCCATTGTATGTAAAATCGTTTATTGATCCGCAGGCAGACGGTACGGTAATTCAAGAATCCACCGAAAAAGATCATTTAGTTCCTTCGTTTATTTTTAAGATGAATCAATTATTGGTTTCTTTGACACCCAAGGATTTTTCATTTATTATTGAAGAAAATTTAAGTGATATTTTTAACAGATTGGCAAAGATGAATGCAAAGATTAATTTAATGCAAAATTCAGCATTGAGTTTTTCAATTGCATTGGATAGAGATAAAATTAATATTGAAAAATTGTTAGAAACATTTCAAGATACTTTTAATGTCCGTTATAACGAGAATTTAGAGTTAGTTACAGTTCGTCATTTTGATCAGGCAACAATTGATAGAGTGACTGAAGGTAAAGAAATTATCGTAGAACAAAAAACAAAGCAAACGGTTCGATTTTTAATGAAAGACTTGACAAATTCTTAAGGATTGTTTATTTCATGTTTTTCGTATTGATAGGATACAATCTGTTGTTGTTTTCAGTCAAGTAGCGTCCAAAATCTGGTAAATTGTCTATTTTTCATTCAGGCTTTTTTAATTGAGAGGCATATTTTAGTAAATGTACTTTAAATGGGGTTTTTCATTTAAATGCTAACTTATTAATAGCCAAATTCAAGGGATAAATTTTATAATATTTTTAGGTAAAAAAATTGAAAAAACACCTTTAAATCCAATTAGAATCTTATATTTGTTAAGCAATTAACTATTTTTTAGTTTGCTTATAATACTATGAAATTAATTTGGAACAACTGAATAAGAAATATCATTATTTTGAAGTTATCAATAAATTTGCTGTTGAACTTTTAGAAGCTCAAACAGAGGATGATATTGTTTGGACTTTGGCTAAAAATGCAATTGCTGAGTTGGGTTATGTAGATTGTGTTGTTTATCTTTATGATGAGTATTCCAATCAATTAATTCAAAAAGCAGCGCACGGCCCTAAAAGTCCTGTTTCATACGAAGTATTTAATCCTATACCTTTGAAGTTAGGGCAGGGGATTGTAGGAAGTGTTGCTTTATCAGGAAAAGGAGAAATAATTGAAGATACATCGCTTGATCAGAGATATATTGCAGATGATATGATTCGTTTTTCGGAAATTGCTGTTCCAATAATCTATCGAAAAAAAGTAATAGGGATTATTGATTCGGAACATCCAGAAAAAAACTTCTATACAAATGATGATTTACAGATATTAACAACAATTGCTTCCATGACGGCAACTAAGTTGATACAAACCAAATCGACAGAAGAATTAATTCGATTGAAAAGAAACCTTGAAAAAATAGTTTCTGAACGTACTTTAGAATTGAAAAAGGTAATTATTAAAGTAAATAAACAAAAAAGTGAAATTACCGAAAGCATTCATTATGCGAAGCGAATTCAAAAAGCAATCTTACCTCCTCAAAAATTAATAGAGAGTTACTTTAATGATTTTTTTGTTTATTATCAACCGAAAGATATTGTTGCGGGAGATTTTTATTGGCTAGAGAAAATAAATAATGAAATCATCTTTTCAGTAGCAGATTGTACTGGTCATGGAGTTTCAGGAGCAATGGTGAGTATTGTTTGTCACAATGCATTAAATCGTGCAATTTGTGAATTTCAATTATTAGAACCTTCCAAAATTTTAAATAAAGTAAAAGAATTAGTTGTTGCAACTTTTGAAAAAAGTGAAGAACAAGTGCTTGATGGCATGGATATCGCCTTATGTTCTTTAGACACGAAAACACGTATTTTGAAATATGCCGGTGCAAATAATCCGTTATATATTATTCGTCAAGGAGAATTGTTAGAAATAAAAGCAGATAAGCAACCAATTGGTAAATATGAATTAAATACATCCTTTACGGCACATGAATTTCAGTTGGAAAAGGGTGATTCAATTTATATTTTTTCAGATGGATTTCCAGATCAATTTGGTGGAGAAAAAGGTAAAAAATATAAATATAAAGCATTCAAAGAATTATTGATTCGAATACAATTGTATCCTATGAAGGAACAAGAAATGTTGTTAAGAAAAGAATTTCTAAGTTGGAAAGGAAAATTGGATCAGTTAGATGATGTTACGATTATTGGAATTACAGTTTAGGTAGGTTGATTTTGTAGATGAAATCGTATGGATTTGAACCAAATTTTATTTATCAATAACTAATTTTTTATAATAAACGTTTTTTGAAGTAGTCATTTTAATATTGTAAATTCCTTTTGCTAATGATGAAACATCTATTTTTTTATTAATGTTTTCTGAATCAAATATTTGGTGTAGTTGAATCTCTCCTTTACTATTTGTAATAATAAATTCAGCGTTATTTATGTCGATTGAATTTATTATTAATGTGAATTCGTTTGCAGTTGGATTAGGATAAATTTGAAATTCTTCATCTAAATTGATACAATTTGAAGAAATGATATTTGAAATTGTAAATTTACCATTGCGGTCAACTATTTTTAATCGATAATATACAATTGAATTATTTTTAGAATCATCTGGATAGATATAATTACGAATGCTTTTGGAATTGTTTGAAGCATTTATAGTTGCAATTTTATAAAAATCAAATCCATTCTCGCTTTTTTCTATTGTAAAATAATCACTGTTTTCTTCAGTAGCAGTTGACCAACTAAGTTCATTTTTTGAATTGACGCATTTGACTTCAAAATTTATTAATTCCAGAGGGAGAACAACAATTCCATCTGTTGCCCCGATTACAAAATTACAATTGTCTCCATTGTTTCCATCAATCATCATGTAGTAATTTGTCCCGACTGTTAAGCCTGTAGCTGTTACTGTACTATTGACATCGTTAAATGGATTCCAGCAATTTGAAACAGGATCAAAATTGACACAGTCAGAGGTTTTGAATATTTCTATTTGAATACCATCTCCAACAGTACAATTGCTTGTCCATACATTGAATGATGCAGTTGTCGCATTTGCTGTAAATTTTAGCCAAGAATTGTTTTCAATTGAACCGCAAAAATCAGCCAATAAATCAGGTGATGAATCAGGAGTGTAAGAAGCGCTGGTATTTCCGCAAAAGCCATTTAAATTAGTGATAAAAGTTGCTGAAGAGCAAATATTGTTTGCAGCAGGATTCACACCGCATGTTGGTTTATCTACGCAAGAAATGGTAGCAGCCCATCCACCAGCTTCATCCCAAAAATCTGAAGTAAATTTGAAAGTTAAAGAAGTTCCTGTGGAAATTATAGCAGATTCTGGTCCAATGTCATAAAAAGTTCCTATGAGCGGTGCTGCTGTATTTGCGCCATCATAAACTCTAATTTTATCGGTATAATCAGGGAATAAATCGTAAAATGTAAAGTCAAATTTTAAACATTTTCCATTTCCAGAATTAAAAGTTTTTGTGAATGTTTGTCCTGATGTGTAATCACCTCCGGCACCACCAGAGTCATAAAATGTTCCTGAACATGTTGTGACGCTGGTGTTACTC
>JACOTM010000065.1 GCA_016178305.1 Flavobacteriia bacterium
CTCAGAAATAATGCCTTCAACCTGTTGCTTCAAATGCTTGTTATTAACCGTTTCAATATCCTTTAAAAAACGTTTATCATAAAGAACCTTCATTTACGAAGCGCTTTCAAAATGATTTTTTTATCTACATATTGACCTGTTCTTCCTTTGAGCATAGCTTTAAGCAAGCCATAATCCTCTTTATCTTCATCAGATAATACGGTTGTTTTCAGGTGTAGCCTTTTGGCCAATTCAGAAAACAGGGATTTATCTTTTTCTGATTTTATATTTATTAAAAGAGTTTCCATATAAAATATTTTTTTGAATTTCAGCATAGATAATTATTCCAAAAATAACAAAAAAAATTAACGTTTCCAATTTATTTTACCCCGGATTGGAGCGAAAAGCCCACAGCCCTCGTGGTTTAGTGGAGCATGGTTTACAAAAGCGACTTTAGGAGCTCTTTAGGCGCATCTTAATAAGCTAATACTTTTTGCGCCGTAAACCATAGCGACACTTAACCACGAGGCGAGGACTTGCAGCGTAAAGCCGGATTAGGTACAAAAGAATTTAGAAGTTAGAATTTAGAATTATTAGTTTTACATACTTCATTCTAAATTTTACCTTCTAAATTCTAAATTCATATCTTATGACCACCGCTTTCAATCTCCTGCAAGATCCCCGAAAAAATAAAGGAACCGCTTTTACCAAAGGAGAAAGAGATAAATATGGTTTAGAACTGTCTCATCAATCTCAGAATCTTCATATGCCTGAAGGTCTGGATCTGAAGCATAGAAGGATTATTTATTATTCTTATTCCAATCAGGATTTCCTTGGATACTTTTTGTATATTTACATAACCTTATTATTTTATTCACATGAAAAAAATAAACATTATTCTAGCCCTCCTCTTAGAAGCTGTCTAAAAATGAGTAATTAAAAAAGTTATGTGGATAAGTATTTAAAGTAGCTATCACTATTACAAGGATAAGAAGCGATAATTGGGATTCACCAAAATCTTAATTACCATGACAACTTATCCAAGTAATATAAGCGATAGCCAGTGGGCAATAATAGCAAAATTCCTTGATATAAAACGAAGCAGAAAATATGATTTACGAGAAATTATTAACGCCATCATGTATTTGGTAAAGACAGGATGCCAATGGCGGATGTTGCCTGGAGATTTTCCTCATTGGAAAATAGTCTATTATTACTTTTCTACATGGAAAAAGAATGGTATTTTAGAAGATATACATCAATCATTAGTGGAGAAGGTAAGAAAAAGTGTGGGTAAGAATGAAGAACCAAGTGTAGGAATTATAGATGCTCAGTCTGTCAAGAATACTCTTGTAAGTTGTGAGGATAAAGGCTTTGATGCAGGCAAAAAAGTTAAAGGAATAAAACGACATATTATAGTAGATACCCTTGGTTTGATACTGGCTATTGTTATTCAAAATGCATCCATACAGGATAGAGATGGTGCTCAAAGTGTAATAGAAAAAATGAAAGAAAACTGGCTACGAGTGATCAAAATTTTTGCAGATGGAGGATATGCAGGGAAATTAATTGATAAAATTAAACTTGCATTCAATATAGAGCTTGAGATAATAAAAAGAACAGATTTGTACACATTTAAGGTATTGCCCAAACGGTGGATAGTAGAAAGAACTTTTGCATGGATTGATACAAATAGGAGAAACTCTAAAAACTACGAACGTCTTAATGAAACAAGTGTTGCCATGGTACATTTATCGGCCATAAGAATTATGTTGAACCGTTTTTAGACAGCTTCTAAGAAAGAACGGTACAAAGTTATAAATTGGGCTGAATATAATCGTTCTTTGATAAAACGCGGAAGATTGGATGTTTGGATTTCTCCAAAGATTTTGGATAAATGGTATTATTCAGGACCAAAGGAAAAGGGAGGGCAA
>JACOTM010000012.1 GCA_016178305.1 Flavobacteriia bacterium
AAGTAGTGAATGCAGATGCAGGCGTTTGTACTTATACGAAAGTAGGAGCAGGATGGAACGTAGTGGGAACAGATAATTGTTCGGCAACAACGACCTATACTTTGACAGGCGCAACTTTGGGTTCAGGTTCATCTTTGGCCGGAGTAGTGTTTAATCAAGGTGTAACAACAGTAACATGGAGTGTAACGGATGGTGTAAATCCTGCACAAACATGTAGTTATACGGTAACAGTAAATGACACACAATTACCTGTAATATCATGCGCAGCAGTAGGCAATCAATTGGTAAACACGAATGCAGGCGTTTGTACTTATACGAAAGTAGGAGCAGGATGGAACGTAGTAGGCACAGATAATTGTTCCGCAACAACGACCTATACCTTGACAGGTGCAACTGTGGGTTCAGGCTCATCTTTGGCCGGAGTAGTATTTAATAATGGAGTCACAACAGTAACATGGAGTGTAACGGATGGTGTAAATCCTGCACAAACATGTAGTTATACGGTAACAGTAAATGACATAGAAAACCCAACCATAACTTGTCCATCCAACGTAGTTCAGGTATCAGACGCAGGTGTTTGTACCGCTTTAGTCAACATAGGCATACCATTAACAGGAGATAATTGTTCAGTATCAAGTGTTGTAAATACATTTACAGGGACTAACAATGCAACAGGAACATATCCTTTAGGCTTAACGAATGTTACTTATACTGTAACTGATGGTAGTGGAAATACAGCTACATGTTCATTTACGGTTACAATAAATGACACAGAAAACCCAACCATAACTTGTCCTTTAAATATTATTCAATCAAATGATGCGGGAGTTTGTTCAGCAATGGTCAATATTGGCATACCATTAACAGGAGATAATTGTTCAGTATCAAGTGTTGTGAATAATATTACGGGAACAAATGATGCATCTGGAATTTATAATGAAGGCTTAACGAATGTAACCTATACAGTAACGGATGGTGGTGGAAATACAGCTACATGTTCGTTTACGGTTACAATAAATGACACAGAAAATCCTATCGCAAATTGTCAAAATATTACAACTTACTTAGATAATTCAGGTAATACTTCAATCATTGCAAATCAAGTTGATAATTTATCTACAGATAATTGTGGTATTAATACGTTAACAATTGATATTAATTCATTTACATGTGGTAATGTTGGAGCAAACGCTGTAACTTTAACAGTATTAGATATACATGGAAATCAATCTACTTGTATCTCTACAGTGACAGTAATAGACACGATTAAGCCAATTGTTACATGTTCAAATTTGGCTCAAGTAGCTGATTTAGGCTCATGTACTGCGTTAGTAAATATTGTAATTCCTAATTCGGATGCATGTGGTATTGCAACATTAACAAATACTTTTAATGGAACGGGGAATGCTACGGATAATTATCCTGTTGGTGTAACAAACGTAGATTATATTGTAACAGATGTAAATGGAAATTCACAAACATGCTCATTTACTGTAACAGTAACAGATGTAGAGAACCCAACAATCAATTGTCCTTTAGCTGGAACGAACACAATCAATTCAGATGCAGGCGTTTGTACTTATACACAAAATGGTCTTGTTTGGAATGCAACGGGATTAGATAATTGTTCAGCGGTTACTTATAATTATACATTAACAGGAGTCACTACTGCTTCAGGTTCATCTTTGATGGGACAAATTTTTAACTTAGGAAATACAACAGTGAATTGGACCGTTACAGATGGCTCTGGTAATACAGCAACGTGTTCTTACGTAATAAGTGTTATAGATGCTGAATTACCAATAATTACTTGTCCAGCGAATATGACAGTTAATAATACAGTTGGATTCTGTTATGGACAACCAGTATTTAGCTTACCTGTTGTTTCAGATAATTGTTCGATTGTATCATTGATACAAACTTCGGGAATGATTTCTGGAGCGAATTTCCCAATAGGAACAACGACTCAATCATATACTGTGACAGATGGCTCAGGAAATCAAGCGTCTTGTTCATATACAATTACGGTTGTAGATAATCAGATACCATCTATAATTTGCCCAGCAAATATTACAGCTTTTAGTTCTATTGGAACTTGTTCAAAAGTGGTTAATTTTGCTAATCCAATTTATAATGACAATTGTGTTGGATATGTTTTAACACATACTGCTGGATTAAATTCAGGCTCATCTTTCCCTACAGGTGTTACAACTGAAACTTATGTAGTAACAGATGCGTCAGGAAATACAAATACATGTTCATTTACGATAACGATAAATGATGCCCAAGTACCTACAATTACTTGTCCTTCAAATATTGTAACAGCAAATTCAAATGGACAATGTGGGGCAATAGTAAACTTTACAACACCAATTGGAATAGATAATTGTCCTGGAGCTGTAACAGCATTAACAGTAGGACTACCAACAGGTTCATTATTTCCATTAGGAACTACAACTGAAACTTATGTCGTGACAGATGCATCAGGAAATACAGCAACTTGTTCGTTTACAATTAAAGTAAATGATACTGAATTACCACAAATAGTTTGTCCAGCAAATATTAATATTTCAAATGATTTAGGCGTTTGTGGTGCAGTAGTTAATTTTGTTTCTCCAGTTGGAACAGATAATTGTCCAGGAGCGAATACTATTGAGACAGTAGGATTACCAACAGGCTCAACATTTCCAATTGGTACAACAACTGAAACTTTTAAAGTAACAGATGCTGTTGGGAATATTGCAACGTGTACTTTTACTATAACAGTGAATGACACTGAAAATCCAAATATCATTTGTCAAGGCGATACAACGGTACCTAATACAATTGGATTCTGTAATGCAACTGTGAATTTTCAAAATGTAGTAGTAACAGATAATTGTTCAGGTTCATTCTTTACACAATCAACTGGCTTAGCAGATGGAGCTGTTTTTCCATTAGGAACAACAACGGAAACTTTTGTAGGTCATGATATTCATGGAAATACAGCTACTTGTACATTTAATGTTACAGTAATTGATACAGAATTACCAGTAATCAATTGTCCTTCGAATGTAATTCAAAATAATGATCCAGGTTTGTGTAGTGCAATAGTTAATTATTTAGCACCAGTCGGTACAGATAATTGTATTATCGCTAATACAAGTCAAATTGCAGGTCAAGCATCAAATACTTCATTTAATGTAGGAACAACTATCAATACTTATCAAGTTATGGATGGCGCAGGTAACATCAATACTTGTTCATTTACAGTTCAAATTAATGATGTGCAACCACCTGTAATCAGTTGTCCTGCAGATACAACAATTTTCAATGTTCCATCACAATGTTATGCAGATATTAACTATGCTGCGCCTACAGCAGTTGATAATTGTGGGATTAGTTCGATTGTTATGACAATAGGTTTAGCTAGTGGTTCAATGTTTCCATTAGATACAACATTAGTAACATTTGTTGCAACTGATGTAAATGGATTAACAGCGCAATGTACTTTTAATGTATATGCAGTTGACACTGAGATACCTGTAATTGCCTGTCCAAGTGATATTTTAGATGTAGTAATTGCTGGAACTTGTGGAAATGTTGCTACATTTATTACCCCTTCACCAACTGATAACTGTAGCATTGTATCATTGGTGTTAACAGGTTTACCTAGTGGATCTACTTTCCCAGCAGGTATTACAACTGAAACATATACGGTTACGGATGCAAGTGGGAATGTAAATACATGTTCATTTAATGTAAATATCATTGATAATGAATTGCCAACTATAAATTGTCCAAATGGACCTAATGGGCACCATGAAATCGTTTCTACGAATAATTTATGTACTTATATTCATGCAGGTACAGCATGGGATGCAATAGGAACAGACAATTGCTCAGTAAATTATGAATATGTTTTAACTTATAATTTGGTAGATGATACAATTGTTTCAAACACTTTGGATTCACAGATTTTTCAATTAGGAACAACATTGGTAACTTGGTCTGTTACTGATCCAGCTGGAAATCAAGCTTTCTGTTGGTTTAATGTAGATGTAATGGATAATGAATTACCAGTTGCAATTTGTCCAAATGACACTACTATTAATAATGATTTAACAATGTGTTCAGCAGTATTTAATTATCCTTATCCGACAATAACGGATAATTGTTCTGTAGTTGACACGTTATTTACTGGTTTGGTATCAGGTTCAGTTTTCCCATTAGGAACTTCAACACAAACATTTGATGTAACTGATGGATCTGGTAATGTTGGAACATGTTCTTTCGATGTAACAGTAATTGATGCGGAATTACCAATAATTAATTGTCAAGCTGATACAACGATTTATAGTGATATTAATAGTTGTTCAACATCCTTTACATATACTTTGCCAGTTAATACAGATAATTGTCCTGGACAAATATTAATAATGAATTCAGGATTAGTAAGTGGGTCTCTTTTCCCTGTTGGTACAACTACCAATGTATTCACAGTAACAGATGGAGGAGGAAATACAGCAACGTGTCAATTTAATGTAATAGTTTTAGATACAGTATCTCCTTCTATAATTTGTCCTTCAGATATTTCAGATGTTGTAGATCCAGGAACTTGTGTAAAAACAAATTTAGCTTTCCCAATGCCATTGACAAATGATAATTGTAGTGTATCTTCTGTTTTATTAACAGCAGGATTACCAAGTGGATCTGATTTCCCTGCAGGTAGTTATGTACAAACATATACCGTAACAGATGCAAGTGGAAATACGAATACATGTTCATTTAATATTGTGATTATAGATAATCAAATTCCTGTAATTGCATGTGCAGGCATAGTAGGAACGCTTACTGTTCCGACAAATACGTTATGTACATATTTACAAAGTGGAACCGTTTGGGATGCAACAGCAACAGATAATTGTACAACAACGATTGGATATACATTAACTGGTGTTACAACAGGAACAGGAACATCTTTACAAAATGTTGTATTTAACACAGGGAATACCCAAGTAGATTGGTTAGTTACAGATGTTTCAGGAAATATTGATCAATGTTCTTATATTATTAATGTTATAGATACAATTACGCCGACTATTACTTGTCCAGTAAATGGAACACAGATTGTTTCAACAAATGTAGGTTGTACTTATGTTGAATTAACAACAGCATGGAATGCAATTGCTGTAGATAATTGTTCTTTGACAACAACTTATACTTTGAGTGGCGCAACTACTGGAACAGGAACAAATTTACAAGATAGTGTCTTCCTCCCTGGAAATACCCTTGTAAATTGGGTGGCAGTTGATGCTTCTGGTAATACTAGTTCTTGTTCATTCAATGTACAAATAGATGATAGTATTGCGCCTACAATAGTTTGTAATACTTTGGGTACATTAACTGTAAATACAGACCCTACCTTCTGTAGATATGAAAACTTAGATCCATTGTTAAATGCAACGGCAACAGACAATTGCTCTATAATAAGCTTAGTAGCAACATTGTCTGGATCAACGATAGATGTGACAACAGATTTAATGAATGAAATGTTCCAAAAAGGAAATACATTAGTAACTTGGACAGCAACAGACGGTGTTGGAAATACTTCAAGTTGTTCGTTTAATGTGAATGTGATTGACAATGAAACACCTGTAATTACTTGTAATTATGTGGATACTTTAAATGTTTTTGTTGATGCTACATTATGTAACAATACCAATACAAATGTATTATTAGATCCAACGATTACTGATAACTGTTTTGCTAATGGAGTATATACTTTAACAGGAGTTACAACAGGAACAGGAGCAACATTGATGAATGTGATATTTAATCATGGAGTAACAAGAATTGATTGGGTTGCTACAGATAGTTCAGGAAATTCATCAACTTGTGCTTTTTATGTGAATGTAATTGATAATGAAGCGCCAATAGTTTTACCAGTTTTAGCGCCAATTTCATTTGAATGTACGGTTATTCCTCCTTCAGTTATTGATAATTGTGATAACGTAATTACAGGGACAACTACAACTGTATTTACGCAAGGGGTGTTCAATGTTACATGGACGTTTGTTGATTTATCTGGAAATACTTCAACAGCAACGCAAGTAGTAACGGTTGATGATATTACAGCACCAGTAACACCAATATTAGCAGATATATTAGCTGAATGTTCTGCAACAGCTAGTGCTCCAGATGCTCTTGATAATTGTATCGGTAACGTAACAGGGACAACATTAGACCCAATTACATATACTACACAAGGAACACATGTAATTACTTGGTCTTTTGATGATGGAAATGGAAATATTTCTACAACAACTCAAAACATCATTATTAATGACATTACGGCGCCATCAATTACAGCACCAATTGATGTTCAAATAATGCCAAATAATAATGGTTGTACAGCAATAAATGTTGATTTAGGAACACCAATTTTTACAGATAACTGTACAGTTGATACTGTTTATAATGATGGTCTTGTTACTTATCCACAAGGAAATACAACAGTAACATGGACTGTTATTGATGAAAATGGTAATCAAACAACAACAACACAAGTTGTAACAGTGTTACCTATAACTTCTACAATTACACCTGCACCTGTATGTGATTCTTATACTGCACCTGACAATGCTGTTTATACAACAAGCGGTGTTTATACAGCAGTTATTCCAAGTGTATATGGATGTGATAGTACAATTACAATTAATTTAACAGTGAATCATTCAACAACAAGTATTGATTCAATTAGGGCTTGTGAAACATATACTTCACCAAGTGGGTTATATACATGGATCAATTCAGGAACATATATGGATACGATTCAAAATGTGGCTGGATGTGATAGTATAATGACAATTGTATTAACGATTGATCGAATGCCTTCAACCAATATTGTTACATTAACAAATAATCAATTGTTTACTGCTTTAGCAGATACAGTAGAATATCAATGGATAAATTGTGACAATGGATTTAGTTGGGAGAATGCAATACAACAAACATTTACACCAGAACATAGCGGTAATTATGCAGTAATTTTAACAAATCATACCTGCGTAGATACTTCATTATGTATGCCAATCGGATTAGAGTTGATTATACCTCAAGTAATATCTCCAAATGGAGATGGTATCAATGATAAATTAGTAATAAATGGTATTCATGATTATCCAAATAATGTATTAAAAATCTTCAATAGATGGGGTAATTTAGTTTACGAATCAAGTAATTATCAAAATGATTGGGATGGTAAAAATATTGAAACATTTACTATTGGAGGTACAGATTTACCAGTTGGAACGTATTTCTATGTACTTGATTTAGGGAAAGAAGGAAATACTCCAGAACAAAACATAATTAAAGGATACGTTTATTTAACTAAATAATATTTGGTCAGCCTTTCTTTGGAAAGGTTGACTTTAAAACTTAAGGATATGAAAAAGATAATTACATGTTTAGTAATCGTTCTGAATTTAACGATTCTTAATGCTCAACAAGATGCCATGTACACGCATTATTCATTCAATATGTTGACTGTAAATCCTGGTTATGCAGGAAGTAGAGATGCCATGACCTTGACAGCTTTACATAGATCACAATGGGTTGGTTTTGAAGGAGCACCGGTTACGGAATCATTTACCATTCATGCACCAATTTTTAAAACTAAAATGGGTATAGGTTTATCGGCTTTAAATGATAAAATAGGACCTGTAAATAATTCATCTATTTATGCTAGTTATAGCTATAAATTAAAATTTAAAACAGCGGGGCAATTAGCTTTAGGTGTAAATGGAGGTATTAATGTTTTACAAACGAATTTAACAAATCTAATTGCAACAAATACAAATGATCCTACAATTGCGAATAACACGCGAAATTATTTATCTAAAAATTTCGGTTTTGGAGCATATTATACTTATTCGAAATATTTTGTAGGCTTATCTATTCCTAAATTAATTAAAAATAAAATAGATCCAACGGCTTTATCTGACTACAATACGGAGAGAAGACATGTTTATTTATCAGCAGGAGCTGTTTTAAAAATAAATAATAATTTAAGCCTTAGACCTACAACCTTAATTAAATTTACACAAGCAGCACCAATTCAAACGGATTTAACAGCAATGTTTATTATTCAAAATACGATCGAAATAGGCGGAATGTTCCGAACAGGTGATGCTTTTGGTTTATTACTAGGATATAATTTACCTAATCACATGAGAATTGGATATTCGTTTGATTGGTCTTATGGTGTTCAAACAGCAAGAGTAAATGCGGGCAGTCATGAATTAATGATTCGCTATGATTTCATTAACAAAGCAAGAAAACGAATCGTTTCGCCGAGATATTTTTAATTTTCAAAATCAAATAACATGAAAAATTCTATATTATTAATTTTATGCTTTTTTACTGCTATTGGTTTTGGTCAAGTACAGAAATCAAAAAATGAATTAAAAGGAGACAAATTATATTTTGTTTTTGCTTTTCACGAGGCCATATCGAAGTATGAAAAAACAGAATTGAAAGATACATTAACTTCTGAAGGAATTAGAAAATTAGCAGATTCGTATTTAAAAATCAATGAATTTGTAAAAAGTGAAGCAAAATACGCTGAATTAGTAAAAAAACCAGAAGCAACAGCAAATGACTATTACGCGTATGCGAATGTGTTAAAAATGAATGGGAAATATACAGAATCTGAAAAATGGATGAAAGCATATTTTGATAAAGCTCCTACAGAAATTAGATCAAAAATCAATCAATTACTGTTAGATAAAGTTGAAAAATTGAAAGTTGATAAAGGCTATTTTAACATTAAAGAATTACCTATAAATACTGATGGACAAGAATTTGCTCCTTTTTATTATGGCGAACAATTGATTTATTCTGCTAATGCTATAAGACATGATGGTATTATTATTAAAAATTATATCTGGAATAATACTGCATTTTTAGATTTGTTTATTTATGACCCTCTAAATACGGATTCTATTGTACCAAAAATAGAATTCAAAGAGAAATTTAATAAAAAATTTCATGAAGGGGTTGTTTCTTTTAGCGCAGATTTGAAAAAAATGTATTTTACAGCAAATAATTATGAGAAAAAAGCATTAGATGGTTCTTACAATTTAGAAATTTATTGGACTGAAATAAAAGAAGATGGAGAATGGGGTGAACCTGTTCCATTTGAATATAATAATCCAGAATATTCGGTTGGACATCCTTATTTAACTAAAGATGGGAAAACATTATATTTTTCAAGCAATATGCCTGGAGGTGTTGGTGGAACAGATATTTATAAATGTACTTGGACTAAGGATGGAATTTGGAGTCAACCGGTTAATTTAGGTCAACATATCAATACGGAAGGAGACGAATTATTCCCTTTTTTCCATGATGAAAAACAAATATTGTTCTTTTCTTCTAATGGGCAATATGGCTTAGGAGGTTTAGATATTTATGCAACAGCTTTAAAAGATGGAGTTTTTGGAAAAGTAAATAATTTTGGAGCACCATTAAATTCCCAATACGATGACTTTGGAATTGTTATAGATGATAAAATGTCTAAAGGTTATTTTTCTTCAAATCGAATTTCAGGAAAAGGAAATGATGATATTTATGGACTTGAAATTTTAAAAGAATTAAAACCAGAAGAGTTTGTTTTAGAAAAAATAATTAATGGAGTTGTTAAAAATATTGATGGCAAACCTGTTCCAAATGCCAAAGTTGAATTATTCGATGAAAAAGGGAATCTTGTTAAAACGGTAATCGCAAAAACGGATGGAAAATTTGATTTCAAAGCTCTTGAAAATCATGATTATACCTTAATATCAAGTAAAGATTATTATATTAATGACACTTCTAAAATTTCGACAGTATCTGAAGATTTAGCTGTAAATACAACGATTACATTGGAAGTAAAAGAAGAGATAGTAATTGTTGATAATGTTGCATTTATTAAAGTACAAACTATTTATTTTGATGTCAACAGCTCTGAATTAAGAGAGGATACAAAAGATAAATTGGCGAATGTAATTAAAATAATGAATGAAAATCCGTCGATGTCTGTAGAGCTTGGATCTCATACTGATTGCCGTGGAACTGAAAAATACAACATGAAGTTATCACAGGAAAGAGCGTTAAAATCAGCTGAATTTATTCGTCAATATATTTCGAACCCTGAACGAATTCATGGTGTTGGATATGGTGAAAGCCAATTGGTTAATAATTGTCCTTGCGAGAAAAAGGTGCTTTCAACTTGTTCAGAAGAAGAGCATCAAGCGAATCGTAGAACGGAATTCAAAATTATTAATAAAACCACGATGGACATTACTGCTCCTCAAGAAACTCCTATTTTGAATGAAGGAAACTAAAACAATATAATTTATAAAGGAATAAGGGGTTTTTTTGAATCCCTTATTTTTTTGAATTGTATTTTACAAAGATGTTTATCCACATGGACCGACCAAATCGCATTATTAATGGCTGGAGAATAAACATAACTGTAGAAAGCAAGATAAAAAACGGCAACAATCCCAGTTCCATATACAAATAAAAATAGGCTGTGATGGCAATTACAAGAACTGCAACAATCGGATAACTCGTCCATAATGAACCTAAATAGAATCCAGGTTCAATTTCATAATCTTGTTTACAATTCGGACATTCTTTAGGCATATCCAAACTTTTTAAAAAAACATAAGGACTTTTCTGAATAAATAAATCCCCTTCTTGGCAATTTGGACATTTCCAGTAAAGAATGCTGTACAGTTTATTACCTTTTTGAAGTGGATTATTCATCTTTCCTAATTGTTTAAGATCAAATTATATGCAATATTTTTTTGAACCCCATTCCATAAATGAATTCGTTTGATTAAAGCTGTTTTGGAATATTCAATCGCTTCTTCCCATTTTTCAGGATCATTTGCACATAATTCATGAATCATTTGTAGTGCCATTGGTCCATGTTCACCACCATCAACTTCAATATGACGGTCTAAGTAATAGATTAATTTTGTTAAATCAACAGCTGTATTTTGACCAATATGTTTAACTATTTCAATAAACATATCTGGAATTAAATCTTCTCTTCCAAATGTAAAAACAGCAGCGATAACATGAAGTTTATTGGTTTCAATAGCTTCAAAAGTGAACATTACAAAGTCTTTTGTTTCATCGTTAAGAGTAATTGTTTCCAAAGCTTTTGAAACGGATTTTGTTTCTTTTATAATCTGAATGAATTTATCAATTTGAGTTGTATTTGCTCCTAATTGACTCATAGCATCCAAATACATTTCATAATGACTTTTAGGTTCTTGAAGTTCATTCAAATCACTTTCTTCTCCCAAGACTATTTCATTAATCAATCGGCGAGAGACAGGATTTCCAGTTGGAGTCCACGGAAGAGTTGTATTTGTTAATCCTATTTGAAGGGCTTTCAGCAATGACATAAAATCCCAAACTGCAAAAATATGAGATTCCATAAACAATTGAATTGTTTCAACTGAAGTTATATCCGAATACAATGGATGTGAGATTAATTGATTTCTTAATTCACTAATTTCCTTTTCGAGTCTTTCTAAATGATTCATTTTTAATATTTTACTTTTAATTTGGTCTTTTCAAAAGATAATATATATTAATGATGACAATTGCTGTATTCGTGATAATTACAGGAATTGCTACACTCATAATGCCATATATTATAAACGCTCCACATCCAAATATGTTTATAATTCTTAATTTTTTCATGTCTTTCATTAAGAAAGAAATCAAAACTAAAAAAGAGGCGATGTAACCAATTATTTCAGTTAAATTTTCCAATAGTAGTAAATGTTTCGTTAATAAGGCACTATTTATTAGCGTCTTATTTTTAATTTAATGCAATTCCTAATTCTTTCAATTGGTCTTCATGCAAAGGAGAAGGAGCATCAATCATCACATCTCTGCCACTGTTGTTTTTAGGGAAAGCGATGTAATCTCTAATTGAATCAGAACCTCCCATTGTAGCAACTAAACGATCTAATCCGAATGCCAAACCACCATGTGGAGGAGCACCGTATTCAAAAGCATTCATTAGGAAGCCAAATTGAGCTAATGCTTCTTCTTTTGTGAATCCTAATAAATCAAACATTCTTGATTGCAATTCTCTATCATGAATACGAATAGATCCACCACCTAATTCAACACCATTCATCGCTAAATCATAAGCATTTGCTCTTATTTTACCAGGCTCTGTTTGAATCAAATGCATATCTTCTGGTTTTGGAGATGTAAAAGGATGGTGCATAGCATGGTAACGGTTTGCATCCTCATCCCATTCCAATAATGGGAAATCTAAAACCCATAGTGGAGCAAATTCATTTGGATTTCTCAAACCTAATTCATTTCCCATGTGAAGGCGCAATTCGTTCATTTGTTTTCTAACTTTTTCTGTATCACCAGATAAAATAAATAATAAATCTCCTGCTTTAGCATTTGCTTTTTCAGCCCATTTTGCTAATTCATCTTCTGAATAGAATTTATCTACAGAACTTTTGAAAGTACCATCTTCGTTGCAACGTAAGTAAACTAAACCTTTAGCACCAATTTGAGGACGTTTTACCCATTCCGTTAAGGTATCCAATTGTTTACGAGTATATACCGCTGCTTGTTCTGCATTGATTGCTAAAATTGTTTCAGCTTCATCAAAAACTGGGAATCCTTTACCTTTTGTTAAGTCTGTTAAATCAACGAATTCCATTCCGAAACGAATATCTGGTTTATCTGAGCCATATTTCTCACTCGCTTCAGCATAAGTCATTCTAGGGAAAGCTCCTTCGAATTCAATCCCGCGAACTGTTTTAAATAAATGTTTAATCAATCCTTCGAATGTTTGTAAAATATCTTCTTGCTCTACAAATGCCATTTCACAATCAATTTGCGTAAATTCAGGTTGTCTATCCGCTCTTAAATCTTCATCACGGAAACATTTTACGATCTGATAATAACGGTCAAATCCTGAAACCATTAATAATTGTTTAAAGGTTTGAGGAGATTGAGGTAAGGCATAAAATTGACCATCATTCATTCTTGAAGGAACAACAAAATCCCTTGCACCTTCAGGAGTAGATTTTATTAAATAAGGTGTTTCAACATCTAAGAAATCCTGACTATCTAAATATTTACGTGTTTCCAAAGCTACACGATTACGCAATCTTAATTTTTCTTGAACGGGATTACGGCGTAAATCTAAATATCGGTATTGCGCTCTTAATTCTTCCCCGCCATCGGTATTATCTTCAATCGTGAAAGGAGGTGTTTTAGCCGCATTTAAAATGGTAATTTCAGTTACCATAATTTCAATTTCACCTGTTGGAATTTGATTGTTTTTACTTGAACGCTCTATCACTTTCCCTGTAATTTGAATTACAAATTCACGACCTAATTTAGATGCTGTAGCTGCTAATTCAGCATTGTCTTCCGCATTAAACACTAATTGTGTAATACCATAGCGATCACGTAAATCGATAAATGTCATTCCACCTAAGTTACGAGAACGTTGTACCCAGCCAGCCAATGTTACTGTAGTATCAATATGAGAAAGGCGTAATTCGCCACAAGTATGAGATCTATACATTTTTTATTTTTTTAAACCATATAAGACAAAGAAGTTATATTTATGAGAAACAAGTAAAGTATGTAACTATAAATTATATACGCCTTTTATGATTAATCTTTATTAAATATCTATAATGGAATGTTTCCATGTTTTTTCAATGGTAATACTTCTGCTTTGTTTTCTAACATTTTAAAAGCATTAATTAATTTATTTCTTGTTTCCTCAGGAAGAATAACATCATCAACAAAACCTCTTTCGGCTGCTCGGTATGGATTAGCAAATTTGTCTGCATATTCTGCTTCTTTTTCTAACCATTTAGCCTGAGGATCATTTGCTTCAGAAATTTCCTTTTTGAAGATAATTTCAGCTGCACCTTTTGCTCCCATAACCGCAATTTCAGCAGTTGGCCATGCAAAAACTAAATCAGCCCCAATATTTTTTGAATTCATTACATCATAAGCGCCACCATACGCTTTTCGGGTAATGACTGTAATTCTTGGAACAGTTGCTTCAGAGAAAGCATACAATAATTTTGCTCCATGAGTAATAATTCCTTTCCATTCTTGATCTGTTCCAGGTAAGAAACCAGGCACATCTTCTAAAACTAATAACGGAATATTAAAGGAATCACAGAATCGGACAAAACGAGCAGATTTTCTAGATGCATCGATGTCTAATACACCAGCCATAGCAGCAGGTTGATTGGCAATAATACCAATTGTTTTACCTTCTAAACGACCAAATCCTACTACAATATTTTTAGCATAATCTTCTTGAACTTCACGGAAACTATTATCATCGATGATACAGTCAACAACTTTTCGAATATCGTAAGGTAAAGTTGAGTTTACAGGTAGAATAGAGCTAATCGTATTATTTTTAGCGGTATTAAATTCAAAAACAGATGGTTTTGGCGCTAATTGATTGGCATTTTGAGGTATATACGTCATGAAATCACGCACTTTTTTCAAACATTCCACATCGTTTGATGCCGTAAAATGGTTTACTCCAGATTTCTCCGCGTGTGTTTTGGCGCCACCTAAGTCTTCTGAAGTAACTTCTTCATGTGTAACTGTTTTAACAACATTTGGACCAGTTACAAACATATATGATGTTTCTTCGACCATGAAAATGAAATCTGTTAATGCAGGAGAATAAACGGCTCCACCTGCACAAGGCCCCATAATCACACTAATTTGAGGGATTACACCAGAAGCCCTTGTATTTCTATAAAATATATCAGCATAACCAGCCAAAGAAACCACTCCTTCTTGAATACGAGCACCACCCGAATCGTTTAATCCAATAACAGGAGCCCCATTTTTCATGGCTAAATCCATTACACGACAAATTTTTTCAGCATGTGTTTCAGATAAAGATCCTCCAAGAACTGTAAAATCTTGTGAAAAGACATATACCATTCTCCCATGAATAGTTCCGTAACCTGTAACAACTCCATCTCCTGGAAATTTTTGTTTTTCCAAACCGAAATAGGTCGAACGATGCTCTACAAACATTCCAATTTCTTGGAAAGAACCCTCATCTAAAAGAAGCGTAATACGTTCTCTAGCATTTAATTTTCCTTGAGAATGTTGTTTATTAATACGTGCAGTTCCTCCACCAACTTTGGAAGATTCTCGTCTGTTAATTAGTTCTGTATTTTTGTCCATTTTAGTCAAAAGTTTATCTCCACGCAGGATAAAGCGCAAAGATAATCTTTATTCATTAAAAAGATTATTTTGAATTGAAAAGTATTGTATTAACCTTTGATTTATATTTTAAACACATCATTCAATTAAATAATTGAATAGCTTTAATATGTACGTTGTAAAAAATATGTAAATTTGACAAACTATATCAAAAAAAAATTATTATGAAAAAGACTATTATCTACGGATTACTTGGAATGTTCTTATTAAGTGGTGCTGTGACTTCTTGTAGCAAATATGAAGAAGGTTCAAAATTTACAGTTTTAACAAAAAAAGCAAGATTAGTTGGTAAATGGAAAATATCAAAAATTGAATACAATGGAGTAGCTGAATCTACAATTCCAAATACAACAATTGAAATTAAAAAAACAGGAGATTACAACGCTAGTTATTCTTATACTTTTTTCGGTCAAACTCAAACGAGTACAGCGAGTGGTACATGGGAGTTAAGTTCTGATAAATCAAAATTATTAATGACTGAAACAGGACAATCTTCAATTGATTCTGAAGAGATTATTGAATTAAAAAATAAAGAGATAAAATTAAAAGATGTTAATGGTTCTACAGTTACCATTACAACTTATACGGCATTGTAATAAAATTTAATCTTTAGAAATCCGTTGTCGTGAGATAACGGATTTTTTTGTTTTCAACTTTTTCTCTATTTCATACGTATTAAGATAAAAATGGTTTAAAATTATTTGAGGAACAATTTATAAGAAATAATTTATCTTTCGAAATCATACTAATTTTAGACAAATTGTAAATAATATCTGTATTTTTATAAATCCAAAAAGCGCTAAAAAAAATAACTATGAAAAAAAATATACTTATATTAGGTTTGGCAATATTTTCTCACGCCGTGGTATTTTCAAAAAATACAGAAGAAAATTTATATGCTCCTTTAAAAGATGTTTCAACTCATTTCATTCCAGCTCCTGATTTAGATGCTATTAAAATAGAAGATGCTAAAAATGATAAAAACGGAATGTTTTATAGAATAGGGGTTTATTCTTATACAAATTTATCGATGATTAATTCAGGAACGTGGAAAAGTCTATCTTCCGGTGAAAAAATGTGGCAATTAAATATTAAAAATACGGGAGCTGAAGCATTAAGTTTTATTTTCAGTTCTTTTAATTTAGCGAAAGGATCGAAATTTTTTGTTCAAAATACGGAAGGAAAAATTGTTTCTGATGTGTTAACTGAAATAGATGAAATGGAAGATCTTCAACAACATATAGCATTGTGTTTTGGAGATAATTTAATTTTAACTTTAATAGATCCAAACGATGTAAGTCCATCAGAAATAGTATTAAACAGGGTCATTTATAATTATAGATCTACAGGGAATCCTGCTATAGAAAAAATAAATGAATCAGAATCTTGTGAGGTCAATGTTAATTGTTCAGAAGGAGCAAATTATCAAGATGAAAAAAAAGGGATAGCTAGAGTTTATGTTGTTGAAGGTTCAGGAGCAGGCTGGTGTTCAGGATCTTTAGTTAATAATTTAGCAAATAATTGTAAACCTTATTTTTTAACTGCTTTACATTGTGGACCATCTGTGAACACTTCAGCATCTAATATGAATTTTTGGAAATTTTATTTTAATTATGAAGCACCAACTTGTGTAAACCCAACAGTTGTAGGAACTTTATCTTCTCAATATGTTTCAGGATGTGTTCGTATAGCAGATTCCAATGATAATGATGGGACTAATATTACAAAATCTGATTTTTTATTAGTTCAAATGGGAACATTAGCGAATGAAACAGCAACGATTAATAAATTAATAGGTTTTGGGGCCTATTGGAATGGATGGGATGCCAATAATACGGCTGTTACAGGTGGTGTTGGGATTCATCATCCAGCGGGAGATATTAAAAAGATTTCTACATTTAATGGTGCTTTAGTTAGCTCTTCATGGGGAAGTACTGCTGGAACTCACTGGAGAGTAACTTGGTCTGGAACAACAAATGGTACAGGTGTAACTGAAGGAGGTTCATCAGGATCACCGCTGTTTACTTATAATGGAGGGTCGTCAAGAATAATTGGCACTTTATCAGGGGGTTCTTCTTATTGTACAGCAACAACATCTCCAGATTTATATGGTAAAGTTTCTTACCATTGGACAAGCGATGGTTCAACGTCAACAGTTCAATTAAAACCATTTTTAGACCCAAACAATTCAGGAACTTTGGTTTTGAATGGTTCTAGTAATCCGTGTAACTTTGTAGGTATAAAAGAAGCAACGTTAAATGCAGATGCTAAAGTTTACCCAAATCCTGTACTTGATATAATTAATATTGATCTAACAGAAATTGCCAATCAAAAAGTTGCAATCACAATTTATGATATTTCTGGGAAGTTAGTATTTTCTTCGACAAATGCTTCAGGAAATTTAATCCATATTGATATTTCAACTTTTGAAAAAGGAATTTATCAAGTGATTTTAAAAGCAGAAGGACAGCAATTCACACAAAGAATTTCTAAAATCTAATTCTAAAAGTTATATTATTCAAGGTTGGTATTTTGCCAACCTTTTTTGCTAAAAGGTAAAAAATTGTTTGTCTGTTTTGTTTATTTCTGACTTAAGTCATGTCTTGAAAAAATTAACTAAAAATTAACGTTTTGACCATTTGATATGTTATAGTTATAACTAATTTTACTTCAATTATTAAATCATTAAAAATGAGAAAAATTTCTAACTATTTTGATTTTAAATCAAAAAATCAAAAAATCAAAAAATCAAATTGTTCTAACTACCAAAAAAATTACTCTATTTTTTAGTGTTTTTTTCGTAAATTTTGGTGTAAATTCTCAATCTGACATTGGATCATTACGATTGAATGCTAAGGATGGACAAGGGTTTGTTCTTATGAATCAACCTAAATTATCAAGTTATTCCTGCTGGAGATTTGTATTTTCTGAGAGAACTGGAACACCCACAGCAATGCATCCCGACGGGATTATTCCATTAGATAATATTACGGTTTGTGGCAAAAATTACGTTCAAGTTCCCGCTTCGTATAGGTATGATAGGAAAAGAGATATTATTATGACAATATATGGTACAAATAAAACTTCAGAAGTAAAAGTTTTATCAAATGTTAGATTAGGTAATTATACAGGACCAGCGAAGCAACAGCCCGGCACATTAAATCCTTTATTTAGATGTGCTGCAGTTTGTGATGGTAATTTATATCAAGGACAATCTTACGCTTATGCATTAAAGATATATGAAAAAGCCACAACAAGTCAACCAAATGGTACAGGAGAAACTTATATGTCTTTGGAGGGAATAAATTCAGCGTTGGTAAATAATGAAATAGTTGTACCTTATTTCGGATTTTATTCGGTAACACAAGCAAATGCATGGGCTGGAGCCAGAAGTAATAATACTATGACTATTGAGCAATATAGATCTGCTTTTTTTGATTATCCTATTTCACCTATGTTAAACACAGATCAACTTGAAGGAGGAGTTGTAATTCGAGATCCAAATGGCACACCAATTAATTTACATACGGATTATTATATGATTAAGAAAGATTTAGGACCATTTGAAAATGACAATCAATTATTAACGGGTAATTATGATTCATGGGGTTCAGATTGTAATAATGGCAATGCAACATTAGTTGGGTTTATTAATTTTTTTAATAATTATGCATTAGAAAAACCGAATAATTTTGTAGAATTGGCATGTTGGGGAAATGGGTATTCTGTAAGTGATGAGGGAGATTTAGAGAATAGTTCTCCATGTGGAGAAGAAACCTATAATTCTTTTAACCAAGATATTGATGTTTGGGAAGTTGCACAATGGATGGCAGGATGTAATCCTACTGCTGATCCTCATTTACACCCACACATTATAGTAATGTTAGAACTTGCACCTATAGGAGGAGGAAACCCAAATCCAATATATTCTTCAAAAAGCGAATTTGCACGAATAGGTGAAAAAATAACAGTTCCAGCAAATTTATATAAATTAAAAGTAGCATTTAGCGATGGTACTTATAAAGAATTAGTTATCGAAGCCAAACAAACATATACTTATACAGCATCTATAAAAGATTTAGTTGCACCGTTAATTTATCCTGTTCCAATAATTGGAGATAAATTTACAGTACAGTTAGAATCTAGTATAGCAACTTCTTTTTTATATGAGTTGTGGGATGGTAATGGACATAAAATATTAACAAGAAAAATGGAAGTTGGCGTAACAAATGGAACGCCTTATGACATTAATGTTAATTCTGATAGTCCAATTCCATCAGGGACATTAATACATAAATTTATTTTTTCTGATGGTTCAATTAGAACAATTAATACGTTAAAATAAAAACGTTCACTTAAAGGGAGGAAGCCTTTCCTCCCTTATTTTTTAAATATTATGAAAACAATATTATTTACTTTATTTCTGATTTCTAATTTGGCTTACTCACAAAACAACTGGCAAATAACCGCCCAAGCTTGTATAGGAGGTGATCAGTCAGAAGGATTAATAGGGACGTTAAAATTGTCAAATGGATATAACTTGTTATATGGAAGATCGAATTCAGGAATATCGGGCGATAAAACAGAGTTGAATTATGGATTAGCAGATTATTGGTTGGTTGCTATCGATGATAATTTGACAATTCAATGGCAAAAAACAATAGGCGGTAATTTAAACGATCAAATTTCTAAAGTAATTGAATCTCAAGAGCATTTTTTATATTTAACAGGTTATTCTGAATCAGATATTACGGGAAACAAATCTGCTATAAATTATGGAGGAACAGACACTTGGGTCGTAAAAATGGATTTAAATGGTAACATTATTTGGGATAAAAGTTATGGTGGCAATCTTGGAGATATTGGCTCAGACATTATTGAACTTGAAAGTGGAAATTTAATATTATTAAACACTTCATCATCAGATGTTTCTGGAAACAAAACATCTTTAAATAAAGGCTCAAATGATTATTGGTTAGTTAAAATTGATTCAGATGGATTTATATTAATGGATCAAACTTTTGGTGGAATAAACAATGATGTCTCAGGGAGTGTATTAAAAATCAATCAAAATCAATTATTGTTAGATGGATTTTCGAACTCTTCTATATCAGGGGATAAATCAGAAAACAGTTATGGATTGAATGATGGTTGGTTAATAAAAATAGATACAAATGGGGCAATTATTAATGATTTTACATTAGGTGGGAGTGGAGATGATTATATTAAAATAAATAATATGCTAATAATAAATAATTTATTGTTTTTAGTTGGACAATCAAATTCTCCAATTTCTGGAAATAAAATGGTATCTAATTATCAAAACTCAACCGATTGTTGGATTGTAAAAATGGATGAAAACTTTAATATTATTAATCAAATAGCAATAGGGTCAGATAGTACTGAAATTCCTTCATATATTAGTGTATTTAATACTAATTTGTTAATTAGTACGGCATCTTATTCTGGAATCAATCAATTCAAATCAGAAGCGAACCATGGGAAATTAGATAATTGGTATTTTGAAGTTGATGAAAATTTAAACTTTTTAGGAAATAAATCATTTGGCTCAAATGGGTATGAATCACTCGCGTTTACTTTACAGAGTTCAACAACGGAATTATTACTAGCTTCTTATTCTGGAGGCAAAAACACAGGAGATAAAACATGTGTAGGTCATAATACAAACAATACCAGTACTTCACCATCAGATTTTTGGGTTTATAAAGTTTCAACAGATGCAGGAATAAAAGAACAAGAAATTGATAAATTTCAAATTTTTCCAAATCCAATAATTAATGCGTTTATCATTCAAACAGAAAATCAGATTGATCGAATTGAAATACTAGGAAATGATGGAAAAATCGTTCTAGAAAAAGAATTTTCAGATAAGAATTATTATGTTAACTCCAATGAATTACAAGCTGGAATTTATTACTGTAAAATAGTAGATAACAATGGAAATTTAGTAATTAAAAAGTTGGTGAAAGCGTAAAGAGATTTTAGTTCCATAATTTTCATAAACAAGATTATACAAGGTTGGTATTTTGCCAACCTTTTTTTTTGCTTGAAATTCTCATTTTTTGAGAAATTTAGACTAATTTTGCACTTCCTTTTTAAGTTTAAAGATGAGCACATCAAAAAAAATTACATCTGCATTAATTTCAGTATATGACAAAACAGGTTTAGAACCGATTGTTCGTAAATTACATGCTTACAATGTTACTATCTATTCAACAGGTGGAACACAATCGTTTATTGAAGAATTAGGTATTCCCGTTGAAAGAGTAGAAGATTTAACTTCTTATCCTTCAATTTTAGGAGGTCGTGTAAAAACATTACACCCAAAAATTTTTGGTGGTATCTTAAACAGGAGAGATTTACAAGAAGATCAAGATCAAATTGTTGCGTATGAAATTCCAAATTTGGATTTAGTAATTGTGGACTTATATCCTTTTGAAGCAACTGTAGCTTCAGGTGCTTCTCACGATGCAATTATTGAAAAAATAGATATAGGTGGTATTTCATTGATTCGTGCAGCCGCAAAAAACCATAAGGATGTAGTGATTATTCCAAGTCAAGAACAATATGCCACTTTGGAAGAAATTTTAACAAATGGTGCTGGTTCAACAACTTTAGAAGAAAGAGTTGCATTTGCTCGAGATGCTTTCAATGTATCTTCTCATTATGATACACATATTTTTAACTATTTTAACCAAGGAGAAACAGAAGCGTTCAAGCAAAGTATCCAACAAGCACAAGTGTTACGATATGGAGAAAACCCACATCAAAAAGGAATTTTTCATGGAGATTTAAATGCTATTTTTGATAAATTACACGGTAAAGAATTATCTTACAACAACTTGTTAGATGTCGATGCTGCTGTGAATTTAATGAATGAATTTAAAAATGAAGACCCTACATTTGCTATTTTAAAACACAATAACCCTTGTGGACTAGCAATTCGTTCGACATTAAAACAAGCATATATTGATACATTAGCAGGTGATCCTGTAAGCGCATTTGGAGGAATCTTAATTGCCAATAAAGAAATTGATTTAGATACGGCAGTTGAAATCAACGAATTATTTTGCGAAGTTGTAATTGCGCCATCTTACAATGCGGAAGCATTAGAATTATTAAAAAGTAAAAAGAACCGTATTATTTTAGTTCAAAAAGATATCCTATTGCCAAAACGTCAATTCAGAACAATTTTGAATGGTGTATTGGAGCAGGATAAAGATTTGATAACTGAAACAGCAGGTCACTTAGAAACTAGAACAAAATTAACGCCTTCTGAACAAGAAGTGAAAGATTTATTGTTCGCAAATAAAATAGTGAAACATGTGAAATCAAATACAATCGTTTTAGCGAAAGGAAATCAATTGTTAGCATGTGGAACGGGACAAACGTCAAGAGTTGATGCTTTAACACAAGCAATTCATAAGGCAAAATCATTTGGTTTTGATTTGAATGGTTCGGTGATGTCATCAGATGCCTTTTTTCCTTTTCCAGACTGTGTTGAAATCGCAGGAAATGAAGGTATTAAAGCAGTAATTCAACCAGGAGGATCGATTAAAGATGATTTATCAGTAGATTACTGTAATGAAAATAATATTGCAATGGTTTTCACTGGAAATAGACATTTCAAGCATTAATTAAAATTTTTTTCACAAAAAGTGTAACAAAATTTCGATTCTTACGAAGAACCTATGTAACAATTCAAGCTTTTTAGAAAAGCACCAAGAGAAAAATGGGATTATTTAGCTTTTTAACGCAAGAAATTGCGATCGACTTAGGAACGGCGAATACACTAATTATCATGAATGATAAAGTAGTGGTGGATGAGCCGTCAATTGTTGCAAGAGATATTCAAAGCGGCAAAATTGTTGCTATTGGAAAGAAAGCGCAACAAATGCATGGAAAAACACATAAGCTGATTGAAACGGTTCGCCCGTTGAAAGATGGTGTGATTGCTGATTTCCAAAGCGCGGAACAAATGATTCGTGGAATGATTAAAATGATTAATCCAGGGAGAAGTTTATTTAATCCTGCACTTCGAATGGTAATTTGTATTCCTTCAGGTATTACAGAAGTTGAAAAGCGTGCAGTACGTGATTCAGCAGAACATGCAGGAGCGAAAGAAGTTTATTTAATTCATGAGCCTATGGCTGCAGCAATTGGTATCGGTATCGATGTTGAAGAACCAATGGGAAACATGATTATTGATATAGGTGGTGGTACTTCAGAAATTGCTGTCATTGCATTAGGAGGTATCGTTTGTGATAAATCAATTCGTATTGCGGGAGATGATTTTACAAATGACATCGAAGAATACATGCGTCGTCAACATAATATTTTAGTAGGTGAGCGTACAGCAGAGCAAATTAAAATTCAAGTTGGTGCAGCATTGCCAGAATTAGACACTCCACCAGAAGATTTTGCCGTTCGAGGACGAGATTTAATGACTGGTATTCCGAAAGAAATTGTTGTGAGTTATACCGAAATAGCACATGCTTTAGATAAAACTATTTGTAAAATAGAAGAAGCGATATTAAGTGCATTAGAGATGACTCCGCCAGAATTATCTGCGGATATTTATAAAACAGGAATTTACTTAGCGGGTGGTGGATCGATGTTGAGAGGCTTGGATAAACGTATCTCTGCTAAAACAAAATTACCTGTTCACATCGCTGAAGATCCACTAAGAGCAGTAGCCAGAGGAACAAGTATCGCGTTGAAAAATGTAGATCGTTACCAATTCTTGATAAAAGATTAATATATTTCAATATATTTGTAGTCCCGACCTTTCATCGGGACTTTTTTCGTTTATAGAATGCATAATTTAAGGGCTTTTTTTCGTCGCTTTAGAGTATTTTTATTGTTTGTACTGCTGCAAGTTTTTGCCCTGTCTAATTATTTCACCTCATTAAACTTTCCACGTTCTCAATATTTAACAACTGCTTCATCAATTGCAGGATCTTTTTTAAGTATTGAATTTGAAATCACTAAACATTGGAATTTAGGCACAAATAATGAAAAACTGCAAAAAGAAAATATTCGTTTACGAAAAAAAATGCCCAATAGTTTTATTCGCTTAAATAATGGGATTGTAAAAATAAACGATACACTCTATAAACAACAATATGAGTATATTCCTTCAATCGTAATAAATTCAACTTTTGATAAACGAAATAATTATTTTACACTTAACTCGGGTTCGTCTCAAGGAATTAAAAGAGGAATGGGTGTTTTTTCGGATAAAGGAATTGTTGGAGTGATTCACAATGTAAGCGAAAATTATTCAGTTGTAAAATCCGTATTAACAAGCGACATTAATTTGGACGTGATGATTGAGTCATCAGGAGCATTTGGATTACTCAAATGGAATGGCATCAATTCAAGAATAGGTTCGATAGATGGAATATCAAATGATATTAAAATTAAAAAATGGTCTAAAGTTGTCACAAGAGGTGGTTCTGGAATTTTTCCAAGAGGCTTAATGGTTGGGAAAATTAAAAAATTAGGATCAGTTGAAGGAAAACCTTTGTGGGATGTCTCTATCGTTTATTCAGAAGATTACCGTAAAATACAAAATGTATATATAGTTAAAAATCTGATGCAAGAAGAACAGAATAAATTAGAAGATAAAATCCCAGAAGACAAAGAAGAATGAAAATAGTAATCGTACATACATTAAGGTTTTTATTTTTTGTGTTAGCACAATCGTTAATTTTCAATCAATTGGAAGTTGGATTTGGAATACATCCCATGATTTATCCGCTGTTTATAGTATTGCTTCCTTTTGAAATAAATACACTTTTATTGTTGTTAATAGCCTTGATTACAGGCCTGTGTATTGATTCATTGTCAAACACTTATGGTTTACATACATCTTCTTTATTGGTTGTTGCTTATTTACGACCAATAATTTTTAAAATTTTTGCCCCGCGGGATGGATACGATGCAAACAAGGAAGGATCTATTTCAGAAATGGGGCAACGATGGTTTATTTACGTTTTTGGTATATTGCTTTTAATTCATCATTTTTGGTTTTTTATGCTTGAAATGTTTAAATGGAATGAAATTTTATTGATTCTTAAAAAAACAATTTTGAGTTTACCAATTTCCTATCTACTTTGTGTACTTTTACAAGTAGTTTTCGTTAGCAAGCCCAAAGAAAGATGAATTTCGATACTAGAAAGTATGTAATAATCGTTTTTATATTAACGGTTGGTATTATTTATACCATTCGCCTTTTTTTCATGCAGGTTATAGATGATACTTGGACATTAAGAGCAACCGAAGTGTCAGAACGAAGAAAACAAATTGTTCCGCCAAGAGGTGCGATTTTTGATCGTTTTGGGACAAAAGTAGTATCTAACAGAACCTATTATAATTTAATGTTTGTTGAAGATGATATTAAACATTTAGATACGGCAGCATTTGAAAAATTATTAGGATGGGAGAAAGGAGATGTAAAAAAACGATTTAAAGAAATTGTTATTGAACAAAGAACATATCGTGATAAAAATGATGGTTACAAAGTAAAACCTAATTATCAAAGTGATAGACCTTATGCTTTTATCAAGGAAATGACTTTGGATGAAATTGCGAAAATAGCGCCAAATTTATATAAATTTCCTGGTTTTTATGAAGAAATAACGAGTATGCGTTCTTATACGTATCCGAATGGAGCAAATATTTTTGGCTATATCACCGAAGTTAACGAAAAAGAAATAGAAGAAGATTCATACTATCGAAAAGGGGATAACATCGGAAGAGCAGGAATTGAAAAATTTTATGAAAAGGAATTAAGAGGTCAAAAAGGTATAAAATACATTGTAACTTCTGCTCGAAATAATGAATTGAAACCTTATATGGGTGGAAAATACGATACGATTGCCAAGCAAGGACCTAATTTTAGATTGGGAATAGACATCAAATTACAAGAATATGGTGAAAAACTAATGCAAGGCAAAAGAGGTTGTATAGTAGCAATTGAACCTTCTACAGGAGAAATATTAGCGTTAGTATCTTCTCCAACGTATGACCCTAATTTATTAATCGGGAATAGAAATATTAAAAAGAATTATCCGAAATTAATTCTAGATAAAGACATGCCTTTGTTTCCTAGACCGTTGGCAGCAGAATACCCACCAGGTTCCATTTTTAAATTATTACAATCTTTAATTGCTCTTCAAGAAGGAGTCATTACTCCTGAATCTGGGTTTCCATGTAATAAAGGCCTCGTTGGTTGTCACCCCGGACATACAGCAAACAATTTACCAGATGCAATTAAGTTTTCTTGTAACCCATATTTTTATGCAGTTGTAAGACGAATATTGCAACAAGGGAAAAGTAAAAATGTTTTTGCAGATGCAGAAATAGGGATGAATAAATGGTATGATTACATGATGGCTTTTGGTTTGGGTCAAAAATTTGATTCAGATGTTACAGGCTTACGTCCAGGTTTAATACCAAATTCAGCTTATTATAACAAATGGTATGGTTATCATCGTTGGGCATTTTCAACCATTCGATCTAATTCAATTGGGCAAGGAGAAATTAAATTAACACCGCTTCAAATGGCTAATGTAGCTTGTATTATAGCGAATAGAGGATGGTATTATACACCACATTTTGTGAAATCGATAGGAGGAAAGGGTTCATTACCCCAATTTCGTAAAAAACATAAATGTAAAATTGATCGTAAAAATTATGACCCTGTGGTTGAAGGAATGCGTCGAGCAGTTAATGAACCAGGAGGAACAGCTTCGAGAGCAAAAATAAATAACGAACAAAAAATAATTGTTTGTGGTAAAACAGGAACAGCTCAAAATCCTCATGGAGAAGACCATGCTGTTTTTATCTCATTTGCACCGATGGATCAACCCAAAATAGCAATAGCTGTATTTATTGAAAATGCTGGTTTTGGAGGAACATGGTCAGCTCCAGTTGCAAGTTTAATGATGGAAAAATATTTGACACGAAAAGTAAAAGATAAAGAAAAGGAAAAACGAATCTTAGAAGCGACGTTTAAAAATTAATTCATGAGACAAGGAGAGAAATTAACAAGTCATTTAGATTGGCCATTGCTAATCATCTATTTTCTGTTTTTGATAATGGGAATGGCTACAGTATATTCCACTTCTTTAAATCCCGAACATCCAAATTTATTTGATTATTCTCAAAAATATGGGAAACAAATAGTATGGTTAGGTGTTTCTCTTTTTTTAGGATTATTGGTTTTTTTAATAGACTCAAGTGTCTATAGGAAATTTGCTGTTCCGATATATCTTTTTACACTCGTTCTGTTAGTTGCAGTATTGTTTATGCCCCCTATAAATGGAGCAAGAGCATGGTTGCAATTGGGTGGTTTTGGTATTCAGCCGGCTGAGTTTGCTAAAACAGGTACGGCACTTTTATTAGCACGGTATATTAGTTCTTTAAATATTAAACAACAAAATTTGAATTCTGTTTTGGTAGCCAATGCAATTATGTTAGTACCAATGGTATTAATCTTGTTACAGCCCGATGCAGGTACTTTTGTTGTATTTACATCGTTCTTATTTGTAATGTACAGAGAAGGTTTGACCTATGATCCATTGGTATTAAAAATTGTAAACTTAATTCCAGGAATTAAATTCAAACAAACTTGGGTAGGAACACACTTTATACCAATTATGTTTGCGGTTGTTTTTTTATGTATCGTTACGTTATTATTGAGTAACAATACTTTAACTTTTGATTTTTTACCAGGAGTTAAAATTCCCGGTTTTTTTGGTGTAATTATTTCGTTACTTATTTTTTGTTTAATTGCTTTTTTCTTTTTAAGGTTTAATTCTTCAAAAAGAGATAGAAGACGGATAACAACAGTTATTTTATTAGCTTTTATTTTATCTACTTCCATCGCTTCAAGTGTAAATTATTTGTTTCAAAATCTGGCTGAACATCAAAAAGATCGAATTGAATTGGTATTAGGAATAAGTAAAAAAGACGAAAAAAACGGAAAAGATTACAATAGAAATAGAGCGATGGCAGCTGTTGGATCTGGCGGTTTATTTGGCAAAGGTTATACGAATGCTTCTGTGGCAACGATAGAAAGTAATCACGTTCCAGAAAGTGAAACAGATTTTATTTTTTGCCCTTATGCAGAAGAATGGGGTTTTGTAGGAACATTTATTTTAATAGTGATGTACATGATTATGTTTTTTAGAATAATTATGATTGCTGAACGACAACGTTCTCGTTTCAATAGAGTATATGCATATTCGGTAGTAATGATTTTGTTTTATCATTTAGCAGTTAATATCGGTATGAATATAGGTTTTGCACCTGTAATAGGAATTCCACTTCCTTTTTTCAGTTATGGAGGTTCGTCAATGATGTCATTTTCAGTATTGATTTTTGTACTTTTGAAATTGGATAGTCAGCGAAGTCATGTTTTACAATAAAATACCTAATTTCAACTGTTGATTGAATCAAAGAAATCTTTACATTTACATAAAAATTGAATATTTAATATGAGTAATAAAAATCATTCTAAACAATTCGTTTTCAACGAACAACAAAAAAAGAAAGCGACGTATTTGTTTTGGTTTATAGCAATGTTTCCAATATTGTTTATAACGTGCTTATTATTATTTCAATCGGAAGATGATTTACCACCAGTAGCGATGTTGAATCACCCTCCAGAATTATTGGCATCTGTAGTATATGCAGATGATGGAGAATCTGAATTGGGGAGATATTGGAAAATTAATAGAACAAGTGTTCCATACAAAGCAATTTCTCCTTATGTAACAGATGCCTTGATTTCAACAGAAGATGAACGGTTTATCGAACATTCAGGTGTCGATTTTAAAGCAATTGGACGTGCTGTTGTAAGTGTTGGTGGAGCAGGTGGAGCTTCGACTATTTCTCAACAGTTGGCAAAGTTATTATTTACATTACAACAAAGAGAAAAAGAAGACATTGCCAGAGCAAATGGAATTGCTTATTCAGGCTCATCAGGAGGAAAAATAGGAAGACTCTTTAGTCGAATTGGAGAAAAAGCGCGTGAAAATATTATTGCAACCCGTTTAGAACAACGATTTACCAAAGAAGAAATTATTACCATGTATTTAAATCAATTTGATTTTTTATACAATGCTGTAGGAATTGATAATGCAGCAAAAGTTTATTTCAATAAAAAACCAAAAGATTTAACAAAAGATGAAGCAGCAATGTTGATAGGAATGTGTAAAAACCCAACATTGTATAATCCACATTCTTTTCAGATTAAAGATTATAGAAGTTATTTAGCGAACCAAAATGAAGTTCCGGAATCATCAATAACACGAGTTCAAATTCAAGAAAAAAGAGCTGAAGACAGTTTGAGAGCTGTTTCAAGAAGAAATCAAGTATTGTTTCAATGGCTTAAAAATAGTAAATCAAAAAGTGAAGCTTTAAGAGTGCCTTTAACACAAGAAGAATATGATAAATTAACTAAAAAACCTTTACATTGTAATTTTCAGGAAGTTGATCATAAACGCGGAATGGCTCCTTACTTTAGAGAAGGTTTGAGAAAAGAATTAACGAATTTATTGTTAGAGAAAAAACCAGACGGCACTCTAAAATATAAAAGAGAAGATGGTGCACCTTGGGATATCTATAGAGATGGTTTAAAAATATATACTACCATTAATATTGAAATGCAAGAGCATGCTGAAGAAGCAATGCAACGTCATTTAAAAGAAAATCTACAACCTGCTTTTGATGATAATAACCGCCATTTGAAACATTTTCCGTTCTCAAATGATGCAACTGAAGAAGAAATAGATGGAATTATGCGCTCAGGGAGATTGAGCTCACATCGTTATATGCAAATGGAAGCAAAAGGAGCTTCGAATGCGGAAGTTCGAAAGGCGTTTAATACACCTGTTACTATGCGCGTATATACATGGGGTGGAGAAAAAGACACGACAATGACGCCAGATGATTCAATTCGTTATTATAAATCATTTTTGCATGCAGGTTTAATTTCAATTCAACCCGAAACTGGAGAAGTGAAAGCATGGGTAGGAGGAGTAAATATTGACCATTTTGCGTATGATCATGTAAGACAAGGAAAGAGACAAGTTGGTTCAACAATCAAGCCATTTGTGTATGCCTCTGCTTTAGCTATGGGTGTAGTGAAACCTTGTGATATGATTCCGGATATTGCTCATTGTGTTGATTTAAGAAATTCAGATGGGGTTATAGATGATCGATGGTGTCCGAAGAATGCAGGAGGAATGTCTGGAGGTTCTTGTTCTGTGGCGAATGGTTTAGCACAATCTAAAAACAACATAACAGTGGCTGTAATGGCTAAAATGGGAAGCATTGCTGGACCAAAAACAATAGAAAAATTATTAAAAAATATGGACATTAGTTTACCAGCTAATTCTGTAGTACCAGCGATGTGTTTAGGTTCTATGGATTTATCTTTGTTTGAGATGGTTGGAGCACAAGCAATGTTTGTTAATCATGGTATTTATAATAGACCAACAACTATTTTAAGAATAGAAGATCGGAATGGAAATGTAATATACAATGCAAAGCCTTATTCGAAAGAGGTATTGAACGAAAAAGTGGCTTATGAAACTTTAAAAATGATGGAAGGCGTTGTTCGATATGGAACAGCTGGAAGTTTAAGAGGAGGTCAATCATGGGGAAATATCACAGCACCAACAGCAGGTAAGACAGGAACAACACAAAACAATTCGGACGGTTGGTTTATTGGTTTAACACCTGAATTAGTGACAGGAGTTTGGGTAGGTGCAGAAGATAGATTGGTTCGATTTAGATCGATGAATTGGGGACAAGGTGGACGAATGGCGTTACCTATATATGGTTACTTTATGCAGAAAGTATATAAAAACCCAAAAATTGGAATTTCAACAACTGCTTTTGATAAACCAGAAGATTTTGATGATAGCGAGTTTTCATGCAGTGGACAGATTTTGCCACCAGCAGCTGATGATCCAGCCGCAGACTCTTTGGAAATAGAATTAGGAATATAAAATTCAAAAAATTAACCATGAATAAAGTTGTAAATAATGTTGAGGAAGCTTTAAAAGGAATTGAAGATAACATGACTCTTATGGTTGGAGGGTTTGGTTTATGTGGTATTCCAGAAAATTCAATCGCTCAATTAGTGAAAATCGGTGCTAAAAATTTAACTTGTATTTCAAACAATGCAGGAGTTGATAATTTTGGGTTAGGATTATTGCTTCAAAATAAACAAGTAAAAAAAATGATTAGTTCTTATGTTGGTGAGAACGATGAGTTTGAACGTCAAATGCTATCAGGAGAATTAGAAGTTGATTTAATTCCACAAGGTTCATTAGCAGAACGATGCAGAGCAGGTGGAGCTGGAATTCCAGCATTTTTTACTCCAGCAGGATATGGAACAGAAGTTGCCGAAGGAAAAGAAGTTCGAATTTACAATGGTAAACCACACATATTAGAAACGGCTTTAACAGCTGACTTTGCTATTGTGAAAGCATGGAAAGGAGACACAGCAGGAAATTTAATTTACAAAGCAACTGCCCGTAATTTTAATCCAATGATGGCAACAGCTGGAAAAATAACCATTGCTGAGGTTGAAGAATTGGTTGAGGCAGGTGAATTAGACCCCAATGATATTCATACTCCTGGAATTTTTGTTCAACGTATTTTTAAAGGTGAAAAATTTGAAAAACGAATTGAGCAAAGAACAGTTAGACAGAGATAATTTGAAAATGAGGAATGACAAAGAAAATATAATTGTTCAATTAAGTTTTAAATATGCTATTAACATCGTAGTTTTCTGTGAACTTTTAGAATCAAAAAATAAATTTGTTGGATCTCGTCAATTATTAAATTCATTATCAAATATTTAATTAAAAACAATGGCTTTAGATAAAATTGGTATAGCGAAAAGAATCGCACAAGAATTAAAAGATGGTTGGTATGTAAACTTAGGAATAGGTATTCCAACTTTGGTTGCAAATTATATTCCAGAAGGAATTGAAGTTGAAGGAGCGATGGAAGTTTCTCAAAATGGAGATATTGCAAACTGGAAAATCCCAGGTAAAATGGTAAAAGGAATGGGAGGAGCGATGGATTTAGTTGCTTCTGCGGATAATATTATTGTTGCAATGATGCATTCCAATAAAGCAGGTGAATCAAAAATATTAAAAACTTGTACCTTGCCTTTAACAGGTGTTGGATGTGTTAAGAAAGTAGTTACGGAATTAGCGGTATTAGAAATTAAAGACGGAAAATTTTATTTAATCGAAAGAGCTCCAGGAGTTTCTGTTGAAGAAATAATTTCAAAAACAGAAGGAGAACTGGTTGTTCCTGAGAATGTACCTGAAATGGTATTGTAATTGTTTAAGAACAATCGATATAAAACAAGGGTTGATGCTTTTTTAAAAGTATCAACCCTTTTCTTTTGTGTTTTTTGGTATGTTTGGATGTATTTTAATAATGAAATTCCACCAGATTCTGGAGATGGAATTATGCATTATTTTTTATCAAACGCATCATGGGAAAATCCAACTTTATTCCTTCATCACTGGGGAAAACCGCTATTTATTCTTCTGTCTTCCCCATTTTCGCAATTTGGATTTGGGGGTATTGTTGGTTTTAATATTCTAGTGTTTTTTTTGTCTGTTCTTGTTGCTTGGAAAATTGCTGCAAAACTAGAAGTTAATAAATGGTTTCAATTGCTGTTTCCACTTATTTTAGTCAATATTCAAGATTTTAGTTTAACGGTTTTGGGAGGGTTAACAGAACCTTTATTTAATTTCTTTTTTCTAATTTCTTTTTGGTTTTTAATGACTAAACAATGGACATTTTTAGCGATTATCGTTTCTTTTTTACCTTTTTTAAGAAGTGAAGGTCAATTGCCAATCGTCTTGGTTTTAATGATGTTACTTTATTTAAAACAGTTTAAAAGTCTTCCTTTTTTAATTTTAGGATTTATTATTTATGCTCTAATTGGTTATTTTGTAAACGGTGATTTTTGGTGGTATTTTACAAAAAGCCCCTATTCGATGAATAATGGAATATACAACCAGGGTCAATGGAATCATTATTTGATGAGTTATAAGAATTATTTAGGCAATATTGGTTTATTTATTTTCATAGGAGCGTTCATTTATTTAGCAATTCAAAGTTTAAAAAAGCATTGGCTAAACTTAGAATTTACACTTCTTTTTTATGTATATGGAACATTCGTAGGGATTGTTGTGCTCCACTCTTATTTTTGGGCAACAGGTCAAAATGCTTCTTTGGGATTAACTCGAATTACAACTCAAGCAATGCCAGCATTTATACTTTTAAACCTTTATTTTTTAAGTAAAAGTAAATTTGGAACATATTCCTATTTGCAACCCATGTTTGGGATTTTAGCTGTAATCATCGCTTTCAGTTCTGTTTTCACCAAACATTTTCCGAGCAAAGCAAATCCTTTTGAAATTCAACTTTTGAGAGCCGCAAGTGATTTGAAATCATCAGCTAAAACATACACTCATATCTTTTACCACCATCCGCTATTTTGTTTTGCTTTTGGAGATAATCCATTTAAAAAAAATCAAACATGTGTTTTTTATTATTGTGAAGACTTAGAAAAAGAGATAGATACTCAAATGAAAAATGAAGATTTGATTGTGAGAGATAGTCAATTTGGTCCACAAGAACAACATTTAACGTTGAAAAAAATCAACGCTTCAAAGCGGTTAAAATTGATAAAAGAGTACGTGTCAACACAGCAAATAGAAGATTATTATCAGGAAAAAGAAGGTGTTTCAATATACGAAGTTCAAAAAAAATAAGGTTGCCTAATTTTTAGACAACCTTATTTTTTTAATCACATTTCAATAGGCTAATTCCATTTGGAGAAACTCCAACAGAAAGAGTTTGAATAACACTTAAAGTATTAGCATCAACAACTGAAACACTATTGTCGCTAAGATTTGTCACAAATATTTTTGTACCGTCCGAATTAGTTGTTACACCATGGGCACCATTTCCAACCGTTATCGTTGCTTCTACCAAATTTGTATTTGTATTAATGACATACAATTTATTAGAAACAGGATTGCCACCTACAATTCCTTGATCACAAACATAAACTTTTTGATTATCTGGCGAAGGGTATAATTGAATAGGCCCTTGAGAAGTTGCTGGTAAATTGATATTGATTGTATCTCCTGTTGTTAAATCATATCGAACGACTTTTTTCAAATCATAAACACTTATAAAAATGCTTTCAATTGTTGGTAATACAGCAGTTTGAACGGCAATTCCATCAACGGGGATGTGTGTTAATGCTCCAGTTGAAACATCAAGTATAATCATTTCTTTCGATGACATACATGCAACATATAATTTGCCATTCAGATAACGCATTCCATGTGGACCAGTTGTTTCACCAAGGTCAAAGCGTTTTGTTTCTTTGGCTTTCTCTACATCAATTTGAATAATTTGTCCTTTTTCTTTAGCGGAAACATAAGCATATTTTGATTTTTCATCTAATACAACATGGGCTAAATGCTGATCATTACCAACGTTGATATATTCTTTAGTTTTATTTTTTTTCCCTTTCAAAACAATGACCATTTCATCATCCCCTGCATTTTCAGGAACACCAGTTGCCCATACAGACCTACCATCAGGTGCAGCTTGAACATTGTGAACCATGTACGTACTTCCTTTATGTTTTAAATCTGTTTTATCTAATTCTTTAAATGTTTGAGCATCAATAATTGTAATTGTTCCCTCTTCTTCATTGGCAACGAAAATTTCTTCATGAATTTTTCGTTTACACATTTGTTTGTGACAAGCACTAATTGAAAGGATTGAAATAGACCATAACAATCCACTTAACGTAAATTTTACGTTATTATAAATTTTTTTCATGATTTTTATTTTTAAATAAAAGGAAAAATTTATTTTTCGATATCTTTTTTCTTCAGACTAAATTTGTATGAAATTCCAGATGTAAATTGATATTGACTGCCAACTTGAGAACCATTTAAATATTGATACAAAGGAATTTCTGATAAGGCATAAACAGTTAAATTTTTATAACTATAACTAATTTGCGGCACAATAAAAACTTTGCGATTTCCAGTTGAAGCAGGGTAAACATTATAATAAGCAACCATATCAATAAGTTTATCTGTTTTCATTCGACCAACCCATTCGCCTTTTATTTGTGCAGTAAGACCTAATCGTTTAAAAATAGTTTTCCCAAAAAACACACTAATACTCGCATAATCTCCAAATTTTTGTCCTAATGAATTCCACCCTTTATGGACATAGATGCTATTTGCAAATACACGGAAATTCTTTTTCAAATAACTGTTAAAAAAGAAAGAATAAAAAATAAAATCATTTGCTCCATTTGTTAATTGAACCGTTGGAGGAGCTGTTTGATAATAATTTTTTCCAGAGGTAGGATCTGTGTAAAATATGGTAGAATCATCGTGGCTTCCAATGGGTATTTTATATCCTAAACCGAGTGTAAATTCTGTTTTTTTCTTTTCAGAACATTTATAATAAACTTGGTATCTTGGAAAGATAATAATATCTGCTATTCCAGATGTTCGTGTAATATTTTTTTCAGGCCATATCACCGTTCGATTGATATAATAACCAGATTCTAAAGAAATAGTCAATTTCGAAGACAATCCATAAGCTAATCGGAAATATGCATAATCACTATACAATCGTCTAAACATTGGAGTTGTATCTCGATCTTGCGCATAAAATTTGTTTGAACTGAGATATTGAAAATTAGTAGCTATTTCTACTTGTTTTTCATTTAATACCCCTTGTGAAGTACCACCCGCAATCGGACTTGCACTTCCTCCTGAACAACAACCCTGTGCTAGAATAGATTGGGAAGCGAAACAAAAAGAGAGGAAAAATAATAGTTTTTTCATAGTTTCTATATAAAATACTACCTAAGATTATTAGACAGCAATGGAGGATAATTATTCAATCACAATATTCATTGTTTGACTTCCAAAGTCAGTTGTTATTTTAATAAAATAAGTTCCTTTTGGGATTGTTTGATTTTCTCCAAATGAAGCAAGATGTGTCCCTGTTATTTGATTAGTTTCTTCTTTAGAGCTAATTAATTCACCAGTTACAGCAAACAATTCCATTTTTACATTACTGGGTTTGTCTAATGAATATTCAACATTGAATTTAGCAACAGCTGGATTTGGAATTATTTTTAAGTCAAAAAGTGTTTCATTTTTTGTTTCAGAAAGAGAAGCACTTGCTAACAATCCATCAATTGCTGCTTGTACATTTGAAGTACTAACACCACTATTTTGATTATAAACAATAGCATGATTTGTCCCGCCCATTACGACTATTTTTGGCATACCTGCAGTACCGTATTGACTCATTACAAATGATGTAGTTGAGAATTTTGTAGCATTTGGCATAGAGTTCGTTGTTCCCCAAGTTGATAAAGTAGAGCAACTTGTATTTGCAGCATCATCAACTAAATAAAAATAAACAGTATTTGGATTAGAACTGGCATAACTTTGAACCGCATTGTATGCCGCTAAAGAATTAGGAGCGCATGAACCACAAGGCATTACAAAAGCAGCAACTATTATTTTTCCTTGATCCATTTCTGAAAATAAATGATGTGAAGTTCCTGCACAGTCATTGGCAGTAAAATCTGTTGCTGTAGTTTGTGCAAAAGAGCATCCAATTGTCAATGCACAGATAGAAGTTAAAATACTTTTTTTCATAATTTAATGTTTTAATTATTTGTAATAGATTAATGACTCATGCCGTGTGGCTGGCAACATTTGGGTAACTTTTGTTGAGCTTCAGGATTCGCTTTCACGTCATCAGCATCGTAACCAGTTTCAGAGATTATTGTTTTAATTTTTTCCAATGTAATCTTTTCTTCCTTGTATTTGACCGTTAACATTTTAGTAGGGACATCCAAATTCACGTATTGGATTCCTTTGGTGTAATTAAGTTTTTCTTCTAATCTTTCTTTACACATATTACATTCCGAAGAAGTTTTAATGATTACTTCTTTAGACTCTTTTTTGATGAAGCTAAAGGTTAATAAAGCAATCAAACTGATAATAATTTTTGTTTTCATATATTATTTATTTGTTTTCATGTTTGATGGTATATCTTAAACCACCATATACCGTTATTCCTGTTATTGGCGCCCATACCATTGTTGCGTCGAAATAATTTCCAAAAGGATTTTGAGCATCAATAATAACATTTTTTAATCGATAATTGGTTATATTTTCTCCTCCAATATAGAAATTCCATTTTTTATGTATAAACGTTACCTGGGCATTTATTGTTGGGTAAATAGCTGTTTGTGAATCAAATAATTTAGCCCCATAGGTTTGAGAGAACATTTTCATTCGCATCTTTCCATTTAATACTCCAGTAATATTTGCTTCCCATTTTTTGTTTTGACTTTTATAGTTTACATGTGCTAACCAGCGATTTTTTTGCACCATTAGTTGTTGCGCCATTTGATTGTTAAAAGGAGCTTCAACATCCATTCTTTTATAGGTTAAACGAAAATCAAATATTTTTGAAAGCGCCATATTTAATTCCATTTGTAACGTATTAGAAAATGATTTTCCTCGGATGTTATTGAAATAAATAGCATCTAAGGAAACATCTCGATCCACTACCATTTGAGAAACGAATTGAGTTCTGTAAAAATCGACAGTTAATGAATTTTTTCTTTTACTAATGTAAAAGTCATAAGCGATGGAAGCGCCATAATTCCAAGAAACTTCAGGAGTAACTGTTTGATCCACTAGCCATTTTCTAGAGGAAGCTAAAAGTGAGATATTATCGATTATAACATTTGGAGTTCTGAAAGCTTTTCCTGCTGTTACACGAATATCAATAAATTCATTCAATACATATTTGGCATAAAATCGAGGGGAATATTGCAGACCGTATAGTGAATGATAATCAATTCTACTTCCAAAAACATTGGTTAATCTTCCCATTTTCATAGTGTATTCGACAAAAGCACCGGGTACTATTTCAAGTTTATTGATTTTTAACAAAGCATATTTTGAAATAGTGTTAGAGTCTAATTTTTGAGAAATATCCGAATATACAAAACTTAATCCTGCCTTAAGCGTATGATTGGAATTAAATAATTGATCTTCATAAATTGAATTTATATAGGCTCTTTTTTCTAATCCTGTGAAATTTCTAGCTCCAAAAAGAGCATTTGTTTCTTGATATTTTATATTGTAAATAATACCCAATGAGCGTGTTGCTTTATTTTTAAACATAAATCCTGTCTTTGCAAAAGCATCGATATGCCGTGCTTCCACATTTACGCCATATAAATTAGATTTTACTGTTGGAGCATAACCAATTTGTCCACCTGTTTTTCCTTGATAATAACTATTGATACCAAAAACAGCAATCATTTTCTGACCTTGATATTTCCAACGATTTAAAAAAGAATAATTTTTACTCAAATTAATATCTCGAAAACCATCTTTATTTAAATCTACTTCGCTATTGAATATTGCCCCATGACCAAAATAAGCACCAGATAATTTAGAATTTATTTTATAACTTCCATCTATATTCGCTTCTGCCCTTCCAAAGTTATTGGTGTATAAATTGAAATAGAACTTCTCCATTTTGTCAGGCTTCTTAAATTCCAAATTAATTAATCCAGCCATAGATTCGTAGCCATTTACGGCACTACCCGTTCCTTTGGTAATTTGAATAGATTCAATCCATGTCCCCGGAATTGAACTTAAGCCAAATGAGCTTTCTAAACCTCTTAGATAAGGAATATTTTCAAATTGAATTTGAGTGTAAACCCCATCAATTCCCATCATTTGAATTTTTTTAGCTCCAGAAACAGCATCGGTAATGTTAACATCAACAGAAGTATTCGTTTGAAATGATTCTGACAAATTGCAACAAGCCGCTTTCCGGATTTCTCCTTCCCCAATAGTTTCAGTATTGATTACTTTCATTTTTAAAGTTCCGTAATCTTTTTGTTTGGCAATAATTACAACTTCATTTAATATTTTTTCAGAATATAATGTAATTTCTAAATTTATTTTTGACAATTCTTCTGTTAAAATCAGGGTATCATTGTAAAACCCCACAGAATAAAACAATAAGGTATCAGGAAATCCATTTTTTATTTCAAGAGAAAATTTCCCTAAAGAGTCTGTTTCTGTATAATTATTTGAATGAATTGCTTTAATTTGAACCCATTGCATCGTGCTTTTAATACCGTTATCATATCCATATACAACTCCTGAAATTTGAGAAATACTTTTGTTATATATAAATATTGAAAATAGTATTATTATCAATAATTTCATAATATTCTATTTTATGCTATTTTGATTTTTTTAAAGTCAAATAGCATTATTATTTAAATAATCAACATGAGAAATTTAAAATCTACTGAATGATTAACATGTAGATTACACGTATATTGAATAAAAAACCTTTTGATTTTCCATTCAAATAACTAGAAACGGTTTAAATTTATTTTCTATATTTTAATCGAAGTCAGATTTTATGCCTTTTCCACTCGAAATTCGATGAAATTTGTTCCTCAAATAATTTTAAACAGTTTCTTAAGAATTCTAAATTCTGAAATTACAATTAACGATAATGAGTTTAGGATAATTAGCTAGATTGGGAGGATGTGTGCTAAGAGTTAAGTTAGCACTTTCGTTGTATTTAAGATTAATTTCTTGGAAATGAAAGTTTTGTTCAGTTAATATAGCAACAGGTTGAATTTGAGCAGTTGTAATCGAATTTATTTTTTCGGAGCTAATTTTTTTAAGGACGATATTTAAATTTTTACAACATCCTTTTTTCATCTTTTTGTTGCCACAACAAGATTTTACATTGGAACTGTTAAAAGAGATAGATTGGAATTTCTCATTACATAGATGAACATTTGCTGTTAGTCCTATAGAAACAACAAAATAAAGGGAAACAAATATGTATATTAATAAATTTCTCATATCTAAAATCAAAGTTATGAAAAAAGATTCATAATTTTCTATGATTTAAATCACAAATAGCTATTTTTCAATAAATTCTATCCAATTAGAGGCTTGATTTTCATTTAAAACTCTTGGAAATTTATTTTGTGAACCTGCTTTTCCAATTTTTTCCATGAAGCCATAAAATTTTGAAACAGGTACAATTTGAATTATAGGATTGTTTAAATTATATTTTCTACAAGATCTATAATCATCATTTAATTCAGATAAAGTATGATCAATAGTTTGAATTAAATGATTTTCATCTATTTGATTTGAGGTGCCAATATACCAAGCGTGACGTTGATTTTCGACATCAGCATAGATACAAAATTCAGGAATTTCGATATTTAATGTTTCAGCTGTTTTTATGATAGCTGTATTGATATTATCTAAAGATAAATGTTCACCACTTAAACTTAGAAATTGCTTGATACGTCCTGTAATTTTAATTTCTCTTTGCTCTACATTTATAAATTGAATTAAATCCCCAATCATATATCTCCATAATCCAGCATTTGTTGAAATAACCAAAGCATAATCAATTCCTTCTTGTACTTGCGATAATGAAAAAGCGTTGTGTTTGTCTTTTACATTTCCAAATTCATCAAAAAAATCTGAATTGAATGGTACGAATTCATAAAATATACCATTATTTAACAACAGTTTCATACCTTCTCTATCAGGAGCAGTTTGATAAGCGAAATATCCTTCGCTGGCTAGATAAGTATCTAAAAGATGAACTTTTTTACCAATAATTTTTTCTAATCTTGGTATATAGGGTTTCATGAAAACCCCACCATGAATGTAAACTTCAAAGTTTGGCCAAATATCATGTATTGTATTTAAATTATATTTCTCAATAATTTTTTCCATTAGCATTATACACCAACTAGGAACACCAGCCACAATGCCTACATTCCATGAAGGTGCTTTATTTACCATTAGCTCAAGTTTTTTACTCCAATCTTTAACTTTAGCTATTTCATTTTCTGGTTTTGTGAAAGGACTGGCAACAAGGGATGTATGTTTTTTTAAGATACCACTTAAATCTCCTTCAACATGATTTTCGATTTCTGTTAAGTTCGATGATCCTCCAACTAATAGGATATTTGCACTAAATAGACTACTTGGTAAATTAAGACTATGAAGTGTTGAAATTTGTTTGACACTTGTTTTCTGGAATGATCGAATCATTTGTCTTGTTACCGGAATACGCTTACTCGGTGAACCAGTTGTTCCGGAAGAAAGGGCATAATAGGATACTTTACCAGGCCAAGTATGATGTTTTTTTCCTGCAATAGAATCTTTTAACCATTCTGTGTAAAATTCTTCATAATTAGTAAGAGGAACACTTTTTTGGTAATTTTCTACTATATCTATGCTTTTAAGAGTAAGGCTAAATAGATGTTTTTTACCAAAACTAGTTCTTTTAGCCCGATTTAATAACCATGAGAGAGTCTTCAATTGATTCACATATTCAAAACCTTTATTGATATTTCGATTGTAAGCAATTTCAGAAGTTTTCTTTATTAATTTTCCAATTATTGGCATATTCTCTTTGAATTCTATTCAGAAATAAATTTAAAAGACCGCTTTGTATTTTAAAGCGGTCTTTTTTTGGTATCCTATAAAAATGGAATCTATGAACTAAACATTACTCCCATTCCGTATGGAGAATCCACTGGATTAACAACTAATGTAGGTATTTGAGCATCGTTAGTAATAACATACGTTTCATAATTCGCTACAATCGCTCCAAAAATATTATTTTTATTTAAGTTCATAATAGCAATTAAATCAGCATCAATGCTAATAGCATGTTTTACAACTTCTTTATCGAATCCATTTTTTGGTGCTAATGTTGTTGTTACATCAATTCCTCTTTCTTTGAAGAATTTATTTGCAAACAAAATATTTGCTTTCACTTTATGTTTCAAAAATTCATCTGTTTCATCTGGAGTGATTACATGAACTCTTGAGTTTAAGTAAGTAGCTAAGTTAGCTACCATCGCTAATTTTTGTTTAGTTTCTTTATTTAAATCCAATGGAACAACAATATCTCGATATCCATTTTCTCTAATTTTTCTTTCTTGAACTATAATAAAGGGTACTTCAGAATTAGTAATCACTTTTAAGGCATTACTTCCAGTTAAATGTTGCCATCCATGAGTTCCATGAGTTCCCATAAAAATTAATTCAGCATGATGTTCAGCAGCAAAATCACCGATATCATCAAATATATTTCCAACTCTTACCTTAGGAATAACTTTGACATTACCAACATCGAATTTTGATAAAATTTCATTCAATTTAATTTCCGCCTCTGAAATACTTTTTTCTTTAGGCACAACATGTAAAACAAAAATTTGTGCTTCAACGGATTTGGCTGTAGATATTGCATGATTTAAAGCATTATCCGCAACAGGAGTAAAATCATGTGGGACAATAAACGTTTTTGTTTCCATAGTAAAAGTATTTGTATTCTTGTTTAAGTTAAAATGCAAAGTTAATAATAAACAAAAATATTGACATTGAAAATAGTTGTTTTCTTTTTTTTATTTTAAAAATAATAATTAGTTTAAGAAAAAAGAGCTATTTCTTAATCTTTATAGTTGTTTTTTAATAATCGTTGTTTTATTTTTTCTAAATTTTCTATTTTTTTTGCTTTTCGTGTATTAATAGCTGTTTGTGTAAAATAACGATGATTTGTCAAGAATTGCACTTGGATTTCATCCCATTTACGATCACTATTAATTTTCCCATGTTCCCGCAATTCAATTCTTAATTTATCTGCAATTTCCTCAAAATCATCTCGGCCTAAATAATCTAAATCTGCGTCACAAATAATTTCTTCTAATTTATTTTTTGGATTATGTGGAATTTGTGTGACATAAATTAATTCTTTTATTTGTTGAATATGTTGTTCGGTATATCCATATTTTGGTAATATTTCTTCTGCTAATCGCGCACCAATAGGTTCATTTTTATCATATTGTTCAATAAAACCTGCGTCATGATAAGAAGCTGCAGATTTTAATAAAAATAATCCTTCATCGGTTACATTTTCTGTTAATGCAATGTTTTCTACTGCTTGCACAACATCTTTCATGTGTTCCAAACTGTGATAATGTAATTTATCCGACAATCCTTTTTCTAGAACTTTTGTAATATGCCTTTCCGCTTTATTGTAATTTATAGAGCTGTATAGATAAAGATTGACAATTTGATGAAAACGTTCATTCGGTATAATTCCTTTTTGATCTTCTGAAAGTTGAACTTTGATTCGTTCAACGGTGTACATTTCAATAAATTCTTTACTTTTTGATTGAACTTTACCTCTAAATACACATTCAAAAAAAGGTTCAATTAGCTTATAAGTTTCTCCTGTTACAGTTACTTTTCCAGGTTCGCCCAACATTTCCATTCGCTGAGCTCTATTTACAGTCGCACCCCAAATATCGTAAGCTAATCGCTCGCTACCAATAACCCCTGCCGTTACTTCTCCTGTATTTATTCCAAGGCGTAACATCCAGATATCTTCTTCCCGACCTTCTTTGATGCATTCTTCTTTTAATGAGGACATATAATCTTGAATTTGAAGAGCAGCAATTGTCGTATCTATAGGATTAGTATTGTTTCTTACAGGAACTCCTCCAGCACACATGTAAGCATCTCCTATCGTTTTGATTTTTTCTAAATTATTTTTTACAATAATATCGTCAAATTTCCGGAAATAAACATCTAATTTACTAACCAACTCGGAAGGTTTCATTTGTTCCGCTTTTTTAGTAAAACCAACAAAATCGGTAAATAAAACGGAAACTTTTTTATAAGCCCTTGCACTTGTTGTTCCCTTGTCTTTTAATTCTTTGACAGTTGATTCAGGCATAATTTTCAAAATCAATCGTTCTGATTTATCTTTTTCAATTTGAAGTAAACGTTGTTGTTCAATCACTTTATTTTTTTCATTTTCAATAACAATATTTTGGGCCTCGATCTGCGCATTTTTAGCTCTTATTTCACGTGTTCGTTCAGCTATTTTCATTTCTAAACGCACTAATTTTCTGCGTTCCAATTCTATTTTTTGTTTGATAAATAAACGCACCAAACCAAATAGTATCAATCCAATAATTAACCAGAACCACCATGTCCACCAAAAAGGAGGTGCAATAACTATATTTAATATACTTGGAGTTGCGTTCCATTTTTCATTCCCTATCCTTGTATAAACCATCAAACGATATTCACCTGGAGATAATGATGCTAAACGTATTTGGTTTTCATTTCCAATTAAAACTTCTCCTTCATCAGAACCTTCAAGTAGATATTTGTAATTTGTAAGTTCAGGATTTGATAAATCCGATGGTACAAATTGAATCGTAAAAGATCTTTCTTTATAACTTAATTCAATATTATTAACTAAAGATAAAGGATTTTTTAACGGTGAATTTTCTTCATTCGTTTTAAGCCAATTATTATCTAGTTTAATTTTAGAAAAAACAACTTTGATATTATTTTCTTGTTTTCCTAAATTCGAGGGATTAAAAAAGTTAAAACCATAAATTCCCCCAAAATAAAGAAGTCCTGATTTGGATTGTAAATAGGCCCCAAGATTAAATTCATTACTCATCAAGCCATGAATTTCTTCATAATTTGTAATCTTTTTGCTTTTGATGTTATAACAGCTTAAACCTTTATTTGAACTTAACCATAAATTATTTTTCTTGTCAGGCAAAACACTATATATAACATTGTTAGGGAGACCGTTCGATTTATTTAATGTATTTCCAGTATGGGTTTTTTCATTCCAATAAATTAATCCAGAGCCTAATGTTCCGAAATAATATTCAAATTCAGATATTTGATAATAAGAGGTAATATAGTCTTTGGATAAATTTTTTAATTCAGAATTCCATTTGTATGGGTTTACTCTTATTTTATTGTTTTTCGTTTCTAAAACATTTAATCCTCCAGTGCTGGTTGCAAAGAAAATTTTACCTTGTTTATTTTTAAAAACCAATCGACATAAACCTACCGAAATACTTTTTGATTTTTCATTGTGCTCAAAAATAACACTTTTTCTATTTTGAAAATCATATAAAACAACTCCTGCTTTAGTTCCTAAAAAGTATTTTTGTTCTTTCCATTTAATTATAGAATAAATTCGATTATGGGTTAAACTTTGAATTCCTTTTGCAAATTCAACTTTTTGATAGCGATAACTATTATCTCCGTAAATGAATAATTCAAACAATCCGTCATCACATCCTGCCAGCAAATGATTTTCTTCTAGCACATAAATACTTCGAACAGGAACTACTTGATTATCGTTATTTCTAAAGCAATGTGTATATTTTCTTTTTTTCTTGTTATAAATTGAAATTCCAGAATCGGTACCAATATATAAATAATTTGAATTTTGATCTTCGCCAAAGCACCAAACGGTTGCACTTGGCAAACCTTGTTCTAGATTTCCACTAGGGCCAACACCTAAAAAATCTTGTCTTTTGGGATTAAAACTGCTAAGTCCTCTTTCCGAACCTATCCAATAAGTACCAGCATTATCAATAAAAATTAAACTTAACTTATTGTTTAATAAAGCATGTTTTTGAAAAATATCTTCCGTATTGTGAAATATTAATCCATCACTTGTTATGGTAAATAAACCTTCGTTTCCACTAGTTAATATCCAATTTTTATCATCAGTTAAATGAATATCTGTAATAGTAATAAATCCATATTCTTTAAAAAGTTTTTGAAATTTTGGTGTAATATGATGTGTCGAAATTTGATATTGAAATAGTCCTTCATTGGTACAAAAAAATAATAAATCTTTATTTGGTCGAATAATTTTTGAAATAATACCGATTGTTCCATGTTTGAAAGGAATGATAAGTTTTAGTGTTTTTTTTGACAAAATATCATAAAAATAAACACCTGCATCTTCTGTATTGATTAACAAAGAATTATTTCCTAAATAAATTACGCTTTGGGTTCGTTTACTTGGAAAACTATTTTTAAAGGAGGTAAAATTTTTAGTTTTAGTATTAAATTTTAATAATCCATGGGATGAAGATGCCAGCCACAAATTATTTTGTTCATCTACCGTTATACTTTCGATCTGAAGAACGGTATTTTTTTGAAAGCTGTAAGTTTCAAATCTTTCGGTTTCAATGTTGTAATTTGTTAATCCATTTGCTGTTCCAAACCATAATTGTCCATTTCCAGATTTAGCGGAACATTTGATATATTCACTTTCAATCCCTTTGGTGTTATCTGAATTAAATATCTCAAAACTTTTTCCATCAAATCGATTTAATCCATCTTGAGTACCAATCCATAAGGCATTTGTATGATCTTGGATAATATTTGAAACTGAACTTTGAGACAATCCATCGCTAATCGTATAATTACGAAAACGATAAGATGTTTGTGTATGGGCTACAAAAACAAAAAAGAGTGTAAGAAAACAAAAAAATAACTTCATATATGTATTTCGTTCATACGTACGAAATGATTTTGTAAAAGTTTCGAAATTAACAATTTATTGAGCTTTGCTATCTGCAGGAGTTGAATTCGCTCTTGTTGTAATCATTTTTAATAAATCGCGGTCGAACATGTATAATCCACCTTTATCACCATCGATAAGTTTTAGTTTATCTAAAATTGTACGAGCCAGCGCTTCTTCTTCCAATTGTTCTGAGACATACCATTGTACAAAATTATGGGTCGTATAATCTTTCTCTTGTAAACAAATATCTACTAAATTATTAATGCTATCAGTTACCATTAATTCATGATTTAATAGTTGTTCAAAAACATTTTCTAAATCTTTAAATTCAATAGGTGGTTGTTCAATTGCTTGAATCATCGCTTTTCCGCCTCTTTCATTGACAAACTTGATAAGTTTCAACATGTGAAAGCGCTCTTCGTCTGAATGAGAATATAAAAACTGAGCTGTTCCACTTAAGCCATGGTTCTCAGCCCAAGATGCCATTGCTAAATAAAATTGAGAAGAATATCCTTCTTTATGTATTTGGTCGTTTAATGCTGCTTCTACTCGTGTGTTCATGTTTTGTATTTTTCAATGTTAATTTACTATTTTTTTTGAAAAGATCTTCTTTTTGGGTTAGAAATCTTCTTTTCTTTTTAAGAAAGCCTAAAATTACACTCAATATTTTAATTTAACTCCTTTTTTCATATATTTAATACTAATTTAGCAATTCAATCGACAGACAGTATGCGCAAACAAAACGGTAAAAAATCCAACAAACTCAAGCAAAGTTTAATTCATGTAATTCGCAAAGTATTTGAAAAAAATCCTGGGGCTAAATTAACGCATAAGCAAGTTTGCGAAATGGTTGATGTGCGTGACAATGCTTTACGTAAATTAGTTTATACAATTTTACAAGATTTGGCAGTAGAAAAATACTTAAAAACGCTTTCTCACGGGGAATATGTTTTGATTGAAGATACTGCAAATTATGTGGAAGGTACTTTATCTATGTCTGCAAGGGGAGCTGGTTTTGTGATGGTTTCGAAAGAAGTGAAAGATATTTATATTGCTCCTGAAAATGTCAACCAATCATTGAATGGCGATGTTGTGAAAGTCCAAATTATTAAAAAAGGTCCGACACGAACTGAAGGAAGAATTATCGCTATTGTTGAACGTGAAAGAACGCAATTTGTTGGGGTGATTCAGATGCATGAAAATTTCGCATTTTTAATTCCTGATAATACAAGAGCAGGTACAGATATATATATCCCTAAGGAAAAATTAAATGGTGCTAAAGATGGCGAAAAGTGTTTGGTTAAAATTACTGTTTGGCCTAAATCTGCTGGAAATCCATTTGGTGAAGTAATAGAATGTTTGGGCAAAAAATCTACCAATGATACTGAAATGTTAAGTATTTTATGCAATAATGGTATAGAATTTCAGTTTCCAAATGAGGTATTAAGTCAAGCTGAAACAGTAGGAATGGATTTAGATCCATTAGAAATAGAAAAACGGAGGGATTTTAGAAATATCACAACGTTTACCATTGACCCTGTAGATGCAAAAGATTTTGATGATGCACTTTCGTACCAAATTTTAGAAAATGGACACTTAGAAATAGGGATTCATATTGCCGACGTAAGCCATTATGTAACACCTGGAAGTCCGATGGATATTGAGGCTTTGAAACGTTCGAATTCTGTTTACTTAGTAGATAGAGTGGTTCCGATGTTGCCAGAACAACTATCAAATATGGCTTGTTCGCTTCGTCCACATGAAGATAAATATAGTTTTTCTGCTGTTTTTGAAATGGATGAAAATGGGAAAATCTACAATGAGTGGTTTGGGAAAACAGTGATTCACTCTGATCGAAGATTTTCGTATGAAGAAGCTCAAGAAATTATTGAAGGGAAAGAAGGAGATTATCAAACAGAGATTCGAAAACTAGATGCTATTGCTAAATTGTATCGTGGAAAACGCATGAAAAATGGAGCTTTAAGTATTGAATCAGAAGAAATGCGCTTTAAACTGGATGAGGAAGGAATGCCTGTTGAAGTGATGATTAAAGTGTCAAAAGATGCTCATAAATTAGTAGAAGAATTTATGTTGTTAGCGAATCGTAAAGTAGCTGAATTTATAGGTATTCCGAAAAAAGGAAGAGATCAAATTCCTTTTGTTTACCGTTGTCATGATAAACCAGATGAGACAAAAATTGGTGTTTTCAATGTATTTATTGATAAATTCGGTTATAAATTAGATTTTACAGCACCAGATCAAATCGCAAAAAGTATTAATAAATTGTTAGACGATATTCGTTTAACCAATGAATATTCCATTATTCAAACCATGGCAATTCGTTCGATGGCAAAAGCAAGTTATGAAACGAAAAATATTGGACATTATGGATTGGCATTTGAACATTATACTCATTTTACTTCGCCCATTCGTCGTTATGCGGATTTAGTGGTACATCGAATAGTCTTTGAAGAATTGAATGCTCAAAAACATAAGTATGGAAAAGAATTAGACGATGTTTGTAAGCGCATTTCAAGAATGGAACGGAAAGCAGTGGATGCAGAACGAGATTCTACAAAATATTTTCAAGTATTGTTTGTTCAAGATAAAATAGGAGAGGAGTTTGAAGGGATTGTTTCAGGTTTAACAGAACATGGTTTGTTTGTTAAAATGATAGAAAATCAATGTGAAGGATTGGTTGCAATGAGCGATATTCCTGGAGATCGTTTTTATTTTGATCAGGAAAAATTTAGTGTTATTGGAGCAAAAACAAAGAAAGAGTATAATTTTGGGGATAAAGTAAGAGTGAAAATATATGAAGTACATTTTCAAAAAAGACAAATTGATTTAGAAATGTTGTGATTACATAGGAAGTAGGTTGTTTAGGCAAATAAAGCTCGAACAACTTCTTCCATTTTACCACATTTTACAATTTCTATTTTATAATTAGATTGTTCAATTCCTTTAGAATATTTGGAAATAATTATTTTTTGAAAGCCTAATTTTTCCGCTTCTGAAATACGCTGATCAATTCGATTGACAGGACGAATTTCACCTGATAATCCAACTTCAGCGGAAAGGCTAATTTTTTTATCTATTGCAATATCTGCATTTGATGAAAGAACCGCAGCAACAACCGCCAAATCAATTGCGGGATCATCAACTTTAATACCACCAGCAATATTTAAAAATACATCTTTAGCTCCTAATTTAAATCCACATCTTTTTTCCATTACAGCTAAAAGCATATTCAATCTTTTGCTATCAAAACCAGTCGAAGAACGTTGAGGAGTGCCATAAGCTGCAGTACTTACTAAGGCTTGAACTTCAACTAACATGGGTCTTAACCCTTCTAAAGTTGCTGCAATAGCGATACCACTTAAAGAAGAATCTGTGTTCGTAATTAATATCTCTGAGGGATTTTCTACTTGTCGTAAACCATTTCCGAGCATCTCATAAATACCTAATTCATTCGTACTTCCGAAACGATTTTTTATAGTACGCAGTAATCTATAAACATGATTGCGATCTCCTTCAAATTGCATAACGGTATCAACCATGTGTTCCAATACCTTTGGACCAGCTAAAGAACCTTCTTTGGTGATATGGCCAATTAAAAAAACAGGGGTATTTGTTTGTTTGGCATAGCGTAATAATTGCGCTGTACATTCTCTAACTTGAGAAATACTTCCTGGTGCACTTTCAATATGAGAGCTGTATAATGTTTGAATAGAATCTATAACCATCAATTGAGGTTGAACATTTTCAGCTTGTGTAAAAATATTTTGAAGATTGGTTTCAGTTAAAATAAAGCAATCTTTATTTTCCATCCCAATTCGTTCGGCGCGCATTTTTATTTGTTGTTCACTTTCTTCACCAGAAACATAGAGAATTTTCAAATTTGTTTCCATTACGGCCATTTGTAAAGTCAAGGTTGATTTTCCAATACCAGGTTCTCCACCAAAAAGAATCAGTGAACCGGGAACAATACCGCCACCTAATACACGATTAATTTCTTGGTCTTTTAAAATAATACGTGTATAATTTTGACTCTCAATTGTTTGTAAAGTCTGTGGTTTAGCAGTTCTACCAGATGTTGAAAAAGCAACAACTTGTGAAGTATTTTTTTCAATAATTTCTTCCACAAAAGTATTCCATTCACTACATGAAGGACATTTTCCCATCCATTTTGGAGTTTCATAACCACAGTTTTGACAGAAAAATGCTGATTTTACTTTTGCCATATTTATTGAAATTAAAGTGTAAAAATAAGAAGAAATATTCAATCTAAATTTTAATCACCTAGGTAAGCTAACTACGTATATTTTATTACTTTAGAAAAAAACAACTTTTTTTCAACGCAAAATTTAGTATGTTTATCAAAATGACTCTAGAGGCGTAAATTTAACGAACTATTCAATGAAAAGATTAATAATAAATAAAACAGAAACTTCACCCTTCATAGATTTTTGTTTTGAATCGAGAATATTACAAATTCAAGGACAATCAACGCTAGATGAAGTAATTGAATTTTACACTCCAGTTATAGAATGGATTCGTTCAATTAGTCAAAAGCAAAACATTGATTTTACTTTTATTTTAGAAATGGAATATTTCAATTTTGAATCATCAATGATGTTATTTGAAATATTGACAGAATTGGAAAAAGTTAATTCGGAAGGGAAAAATTCAATAGATGTTATATGGAATTATGATGAAAGAGATGAAGATATGGTCGAAGCGATTGAAAAATATTCTGAAATAATTCAATTACCATTTGTATTGAACAAAATGTAAATTTTATAACAAACTTTCACTTCAAATGAACCAAGAGATTCTCCATTCATTGATGCAATTATTTGCAATTATCACCAAACAAGATGAGACTTGTTGGGAGATACAGGATGCTTATGTTAAAGATTTTCTTTCTTCTCAAATTTCAGCAGAAAAAAGAGATGGATATTATCAAGAATATCAAGAATATTTAAAAAAGGACTCTCTAAAAATTCAGTGGACAAATAAAATTTCCGTGAAAGATTCTGTTCATACATTAGCTATTTGTAAAAAAATTAATGCGACATTTTCATTAAAACAAAAAACGATACTGCTAGTTTGGTTGGCAGAATTTACGTTTGCTTCGAAAGAAGAATCAAAAACACGTATTGAATTATTAACAGCTATTAGTAATGTTTTTCATGTTTTAAATGATGAACTTCAAAATATTTTCTTTTTTGTTCGTGCTAAAGATGATGATTCAGAGACCAATGAACAAACCTTGATAAACAAGCATAAAACATTAATTGTAAATCATCAAAATTCAGCTATTTTATTTTTATATATTGAATCGATTAATATTTTATTTTTTCATTATAAAAAAGAAGAAATTATACGGTTAAATGGGCAATTATTAACAGCAAAAAAAGTTTATATATTTTCAGAAGGAGCAGCTATAAAAACGATAGAGAACACATTTCTACAGCACGATATACTTTCATTATTTAGAGCTTCAATTATTAAAAACAACATTCATTTTAGTGCAAAAATCCCACTTTATAAATTTAAATCTAAAAAAGTAGCATTAAAAAGTATAAATGTGAATGAAAATGGAGGAACATTAATTGGAATAATGGGAAGTTCAGGTTCAGGAAAAACAACTTTGCTCAATGTACTATCTGGGATAAATCCGATAACTAAAGGAACTATATTTTTAAATGGACATTCGATTTATTCGAATGAAAGTAAATCGAATATTGGTTATATTTCACAAGATGATTTACTAATGGAGGAATTAACGGTGTACCAAAACCTTTATTTCAATGCCAAGCTAGTCAATGAAAAATGGGGAAAAGAAGAGTTGAAAATACGTATAAAAAAGGTGTTAATAGATCTTGGATTATACGATATCAAAGACAATACAGTGGGTAGTGTTATCCATAACAACATTAGTGGCGGGCAAAGGAAGAGACTAAATATTGCATTGGAATTACTGCGAGATCCGTTGGTTTTATTTGTTGACGAACCGACTTCTGGTCTTTCGTCTAAGGATTCTGAGAATGTAATTTCCATTTTTAAAAGGCTTACGGAACAAGGAAAAATTGTTTTTATTGTTATTCATCAACCATCGAGTGAAATTTTTAAACATTTTGATAAATTATTTATATTAGATGAAGGAGGATTACCCGTTTATTATGGGAATACATTGGAATCAATAGTGTATTTTAAAACAATTTCGAATCAAATTAATCAAGATATTAGTGAATGTCCAACTTGTAGTCATGTATCTCCCGAACAAATATTTGATATTTTGGAAGAGAAAAAATTGGATGAGTTTGGTCATTATACATCTGAAAGAAAAATTCCAGCGAAACAATGGCATACCTTTTATAAAAATAATTATGATGGCACGATTGAAAAAAATCAGGTTATTGATGATTTGAATTTTGTAAAAAAGCCCTCTTTATATCAACAATTTAAAGTGTTTTTTAAACGTGATTTCTATTCTAGAATTTATGATAAACAATATTTATTAATTGTATTGTTAGAAGCACCTCTTTTAGCAGGATTTCTCAGTTTTATTATCAAAAGCTCGAATAATACGGATGAAAATAATTATCTTTTCAGTTTTAATAAAAATATACCGGCCTATATTTTTATGTTAATTATTGTAACATTATTTATTAGTTTGACAGTTAGTGCGGAAGAAATATTTAAAGATCGAAGAATATTAAAAAGGGAACATTTACTTCAATTATCGCGATTGAGTTATTTAAGTTCTAAAGTATGTTATTTGTTGATTTTATCTTTAATTCAATCTTTTTTATTATGTATTATTGGAAACAGCATCATTGAATTAGCAGGAAATTTTTTTTATTATTGGGTACTAATTTTTTCCATTTTTGTATTTGGAAATATAACAGGTTTAATGTTATCCTCGAGTTTAAAATCTATCGTTGCTATTTATATTATTATTCCGATTATCATCATCCCTCAAATAGTATTAAGCGGTGCCATGTTTAAATTTGAAAATTTAAATAAAAGCTTAAACAAAGGTTATACAACACCACTGATTTCAAATACGATGATCTCAAAATGGGGTTTTGAAAGCTTAATGGTGATTCAATTTACACAAAATAAATATGAAAAAACAATTTTCCAATACGATCAACTTTTGAGCGATTGTGCTTATCGAACAACGTATTTATTCCCTTACCTTACAGATTTGGTGCAAACAAAAAAAGAAAATTCAGTATGTTCAGATACAATTTTTAATACCTTAAAGTTTGAAAGTGAGAGAGACTTTGTAAAAAACAAATTTCATTTTCATTTTAAAAAACAGATGACAATCGCAAAAGCAAAAGAAAGTATAGATCTATTATCAGAATATTATCAATCTCAATACAATAAAATTTCGAGACTAAAAGATAGCCAATTGATGCAATTAAGAAATAAATTAGGAAAAAAAGAAATGATGCAGCTAAAAACTAAATTTTACAACGATGATGTTGCAGATTTGGTTCAAAATACGTTAATAAAAAAGAAATATTTTGTTGAAAATTCTAGAGTTTACCAAAATTACGACCATATATATTTGAGAGATCATTTAGCTCCAAATTATTCTTTAAAAGGAACCTTTATGTTTGTTCCAAATAAGAAAATAGGAGAAAAAATAATATCAACATTTAGTTATAACCTTATTGTTATTTGGTTATTAAATATCTCTCTTTTCTTTATTCTATACTTTGATATTTTAAAAAAAATACTTAATATTAAACTGATCAATAAAAATGAATCTATAAACTAAACAATGTACCAATAACTATTCAATGTTTCAATCATAAAAACTATACAGATGAATAAATTAATATACAAAGTCTTCATTCTTTTAACTGTTTTTTCTTGTTCTTCAAACGATCAAAATGAATTAGAGAATCAATTAATCGAAAAAAATGACACAGCAATAAAAATCGATAAGGAGTTAATTGACCAATTAATTCAATCTTTTCCTTCGCCTTTGGAAACATCTTTGATTCTAAAAAAAGCGGGGAATAACTTTAACAGTGAGATGCTTATTTCCACGAAAAAGACAGAAAAATTTATTACAAATTATGATCAATCGATAGCAATAGGTGCTTATGGAGCAGATTTAGCCTACATTAACATTTATGACAAGTCATTTTTAGCTGTTGATTATTTAACTACGATTCGAAGTCTTTCGATTGAAATAGAAGTTGATCGGTTTTTTAACTTTGAAAGCATGATGAAATTAGCTAAAAGCTCATCAAACATTGATTCTTTAATCCATTTATCGACAGAAAGTTTTAATAAAATGGAAGTATTTTTGAAAGATAAAGGACGCGATGAACTAAGTGTATTGATTGTATTTGGGACATGGCTAGAAAGTTCATATATCATTTCATATCTCGCTAAAAATAATTTAACTAGCGAAATGAAAAATCAAGTTGCCGAACAAAAAGAAAGTGTAACAAAATTATTAAACATTCTCCATTCTTGTGAATCAGAAGAATATTTTAAAAATTTAATTTCGCGTTTAAAAAAGTTAGATGATATTTATCAAAAAGTTGAAATTAAGAAGATTATTAGAGAGCCAGAAATGAGAGAAGAAAATGGGTCGCTTGTATTTTATGATAAAAGTGAAACGATAATTAATGCAAGTGAAAAAGATATCTTGTCAATTATCGACGAAACAATTAATTTAAGAAATCAACTTTTAAAATAAATGAACATGAATTTAAAAAGTTTAACAATCGCTCTATTTTTGATTTTTGGTTTGTTATTATCATTTGTTTCAACACCAGAATACATTGGTAAATGTTCAGGAGATACGGAATATAAATTAGGACTTACAAAATTAAATAAATATAAATTAATTAAAGATTATAGGGTAAAACTGAAAGATGGAACTCCTGAAAATCCTCCTACAATTAATTATATGATTTCGTTAAAGGCAGGATTGAAATATAAATTTCTTCCTATGAATATTCCAGATAATAAATCAAAAATGATTATGTCAATTTATTTGAATAAAGAAAAAACAGTTTTATTAGCAACAACATTTAATAAATTATCAGGAAAACATTATCCTTCAATTGATTTTAACTGTAAGACAACAGGTACATTTTATTTGTTTTTTGAATTTGAAAATGGAATGAAAGGTTGTGGTGTAGGTTTATTTGCAGTTGAAAATTAGAAATTTTATAATTTTAATATTGGAATTAATATCTCAACCATTGTTCCTTTGTTCAAATCGATAATTTGAAAACCATATTTATGATTTCGTTTTTTATTGAAAGAAGCCAATCGTTCACTCGTGATTTTCTCGCCATACGAAATATGTCCTTTTGTGTTTTGCGTTGCCTTTTTTTCGAGAGATGATTTTCTTCCTATTCCGTTGTCAATGACTTGACATTTAATTAAAGTTTCATGAATGTAAATTAATTGGATGTCAATTTTATATCCGTTATGATTTTCGGTAAAACCGTGTCTGATCGAATTTTCAATAAAGGGTTGAATTAACATGTTAGGAATTCTGTAATTAGTTGCTTGTTGAAGAAAATCACAGTTAATTTGCCATTCAAATTTATTTGAAAATCGCATTTGCTCCAGTTCTAAATATTTTTCCAGCATGTCTATTTCTTTAGCAACAGTTACGGATGAGCTTCTAGAAATATGTAAAGTTTCCCGTAATAATTTTGAAAATTTCCCTAAAAAATATTCGGCTTTATCCATTTCGTTATACAAATGAAAACTTTGGATTGAATTTAAGGTGTTAAAAATAAAGTGTGGATTCATTTGAGCAAATAATGCCTTTTGTTCCAATATCAATAATTTTTGTTTGGTTTCAAACTGTTTTCGTTTGTATTGGATGTATAAATAGATTAAAAATAATGCGCCTAATAAAATTAAAAATTTGAAGAAATTAGTTCTCCAAAATGGCGGAGTAACTGTAAAACTTGTAATTTTTTGAATACTTGACCACTGGTTATTTTCGTTTAAAAAAGCGACTTCTAATTGATAGTAACCATCATCTGGATTTACTAACATGATTTCAGGATCATTGATGATACTCCAATCTGAATTTGAGTGAAGACGATATTTATAGCGACCTTTGGTTATAAAATTAGAGGCTCTGAATTTTATATTAATTAAATCTTCATAGTAAGATATTGTCAGCGGTTGAGTTAAATTTAATTTTTGATTTTTATTCACACTCACAGACTTTAAATAAATTTTATAATCTCTGTTTCGTATTTGAAAATTTTCTTTGTCGATGAGTGTTAATCCTTTTTTTGTACCGACCCAAATAGTTTTTTTATTTACAAATAGGCTAATGACTTCATTTGAGATTAATCCTAAACTTTTTGAAATATAATCTATTTGAATTTTATTTGGTTGAGTTTGGATTTTTAATAAACCTTTAACTGTACCTGCCCACAATATATTTTTTTCATCTATATATAAACAGGTAATGTCTTGACAAATATTGTTTTTTATTGGAATAAATTTTTGATTTTTGTATTGATAAATTCCGTTATTTCTTGTAGCAATAATAATCCCCCATTTTTTAGAAAATGCTAAATCAGTAACGCGGTAACTAAATTCTTTTGGCTTAAATGGAATAATATTGTTTTTGAAACAAGTTGAAAGACCAAATTTATTACCAGCAAATATGTTTCCCTTTTCATCTGCAATTACCGAAGAAAACGTTTTTTCTTTGTTTTGATTTAATAACGAAATAGAATTCTTTTTTAAGCCAAAAGAATCTATGGCTCCATCTGCGAATCTGAAAATGAATTCCCGGACACCATAGACACAATTATTAGTACTATAGAGATCCCTCAACCAATATTTTAGGATAGGTTTTCCATTACATAAAATTCCATTTCCAGTTGAATAAACCATTTTTCCTTGATAACTTCCAAAGCTGATAAATCCTGAGGAATTATTTTTTATAGAAAATAATTGATCGTTCAAAATTTTATGATAAGAACAGGCGACCAAACCTACATAAACAGTATCATTAAATTCATAAATATTTTTGATTTCATTTGAAATTAAACCTTGTTTGGTACTGATTGATTTAAAATTATAATTAGGAAGATAAAATACACCTGACTCTAAAGTTGAAATCCAAAATCCATTATTATTATCTTCTAAAACGTCTGTTACGGTAACATTTTTAAGGATATTATCTTCTAATATTGCTCTGTTTTTTGAAAAATGATAAATAAATAAGCCTTTTTTGACTCCCCCAATCAATAACCGATTTCTTAAAATGTTCAGAGAGACAATGTTTACATCGTTTAATTTCAATAAAGGTTTATCATTTGTTAAATCGTAAACAAAATTTCCAAACGAAATAAAGTTTTTATTTAATTTTTTAGCTGTTACTATTTTTGACTGCTCTAAAATTATTCCATTGATTAATGTGTTTAATTGTTTTATTTTATTTTGTTGCTTGTAGAATAATTTCACGTTTTTATTTGATAAAAAGATAGAATTGTCATTTAATATTTTAATATCTTTATCACAATGTACGCTTTTGGGGATTAGTTTACTAATTTTTTGATTGAATTGATATGGTTTTATTTTTTCATTTTCATAATAACATAGTTGATGTTCGCCGGATAAAAACCATAATCTATTTTTAGCATCTTTATGAATTTGATAGACAACTTCATCAATTAATCCATCTTTTTTATGAAAAGTAATAAATTCATCTCCATTGTATTTGACAACACCTCGATCTGTAGCAAACCAAATATTTCCTTCGTGATCATTTTCTATATCATATATCTCAGAACTGGGTAATCCTTGATCTACGGAATAATTTCGAAATAAATATGCGGGTTTAAACGAAGTTTGACCATAATTTTGAACGTAAAAACAAATACTCACAATCAAAAATAAAATATTTTTTAATTGATATTGATTATAAATAGATTCCCCCAAAATTTTTATTGCAAAAATAAAAAAGATTTTCACTAGGTAATCATTGTTTGTTGATACTTTTAAAGTATAAAATTAAAGAGAATACTTATGAAAATATTCTCTTTAATTGATTTGGAAATGGTAGATTTTAATATATTAATGATTTAATATCTGTCAAATTCTGTGAGACAAGATTAAGGATAACATCTGGAATTTTATTCATTAAATATATAAACTGTGTGTTTTAGTTTTTTAACTATTTAAATAGTTTTGTTGGAGATTCATTTTTGATTAAAAAGAGCAAAAACTTGTTTTATATTACTTCTCGCAATTGAAAGTTTTTTATCGTTTATCATTAATATTTCATTATTGATTCGATCTAGAAAAAGAACATGGTCTATATTAATAATTGTTGATTTGTGAATTTTTAAAAATTTAGGATGATAAACAACTAAGTTTTCAAAAAATTTTAATGGTTTTGAAGCAATCAAATTTTTACTATTGGTAAGCACTATTTCTGTATAAGAGCCTTCAGCATTAAAATGTGAAATACAACATTTATCAATTAGCTGAGTACCTAAAAGAGTTGTTATTGCTATTTTAGAATTTTCAGCATCATTTTTTTTAATAGAATAAATTTCCTCACACACTTTTTTTAATGAATCTTGAAATTCTTCCAGATCAATAGGTTTTAATAGATAATCAAAAGCCTTTAATTTCAATGCTTGAATCGCATATTCATTGTATGCAGTAGTAAAGATGATTTTTGAATTAGTTTTCTCCTGAATTTGTTGAGCTACATCAATTCCAGAACCATCAAGTAAATTTATATCTAAAAAAATTAGGTCAGGTTGATGTTTAATGCTATTATCAATTGTTTCTTGAAATTGCATTGTTTCAAATAACACATCATAATTATCACAATATCTTTCTAAACATTTGTTAATTACTCTACGAGCATTTTCTTCATCATCTACAATCCCAATTGTTATCATGTTTTCCTTTTTATAGAAGCAAATGTAATAGTTTAATAACGTTTCCCATTATAAATGGATTCTTTCTTTTTAACAACATTGAATCCAATACTTAGGCCTAACATTCCTCCTTTTTTAGTACTTGAATAAAATAAGTTGATAGGAATATACAAAGCACCTGAACGAAAAGTTCGACCGATTCCCATTACCCAGCGAGTACTTAAAGAAGCCGTTCCTCTTGTGTCTAAATATGAATTATAAGAGTATATTGGATTTGGTATTTTCGTAATAGTTGGATCAATTTCCTGTTCATATTTACGAAAATCATTTTCTGACCAAAAGTAATTCTCACCTTTTCCATATTTATTATTTGAATCAAAAAACCCTTTCGATGTTTTTTGAATACCAAAGCTTGGTCCAAAAGCAAACTCCCAGCCTTTTTTTCCAAATCGAAAACCATTCATTAATGCAACTGATGGTATAAATTGTCCTTGCTCCAATCCACTAACATTGAAAATGGATTCAAATAACGCAGAAAAATTATCTGTGCCAATATATTGTTTTTCAAATTGATATCCAATCATACTAAATCCAGGATAGACACCTAATCCACCTTGATCTTCCTTTCTTTTAGCAAATTCAGCTAAGCTACCTGAAACCATGGCATATCCAATTCGTGGTCCAGAATTGTTAATTTTCCCTACATTTTTTGATGTAATTATTTCATTATTGAAACTCAATTGGCTTTCAATTTCTTTTATATTTTCTAAGCCCAACATACTGCGAAGTGTAATCTCAATCATACGCTGTAATTCATCCTCGTGATCACTAAATTCTTTGATTGTAGATTTGTAAATGGTCCCTGTTTTAACATCTATTATTTTTAAAGATACAATTATTTTTGCCCCTAATCTATCTATACTTCCAGAAGTTATATAATTTACTTTCAAGGAATTTCCTAAAGACGTAAGACAGTTTAGACCAAAACAATCTTTTTGAAATGTTGGACTAGAATTCACCACCTCTGAAATATCAAATTCATCGTAAACACTAAATTGATTAATCTTAATTAATTCTAAATAAATAATTTTTGTACAGATTTTAGGTGTAATCCCCAATCCTTGAATCGATGGTGTTGCTACTGCAATAGTAGGTTTAGAAGCATCTTGTGCATTCAAATTGAAAAATACTCCTATAAAAATTGCTATACTAATAAGATTTGTTTTCATATATTTTGTTTTTAGTTGGAACAAATATATGTCTCTTTCTTGCGTTTTACATAACTGATTTACGCAATACAAACAATTAAAATGGTGATATTTGCAAAAAACTTGCATGTTTATACCAACACAAGCATATTTATTTATGATATTCGCAATAGTTATTTTTTTATTTGTGACAAACGCAAAAAAAGTGGTCAAAAAAAGATTTAATTGCTAAATTGTCAAGTCATTTTCTAATTTTTGTTTATATATCATCAAGGTTCTTTCCATTTGAAAGAAAAATGAATTACGTTCTTTTTCGTTTGTAACACTAATTAAACTCGAATTTGCCAGTAGTTTTATTTAATATTTGTTCAGACTCATTGACATATATTTCGTCTGTTGTTTGTAAATAATTCATCATATTATGTGTTACATATAATCCTTTTTTTTCTATTGATTTAAAAAAATAAGTGCTATCTGAAATGGTTGTATCGTTTAGAAAAACTTCGTATTCACATCCTGAAGCAGGTGCTTGCGTTCCATACATAAATTTTTTTCCTATAGTTACTTGTGCTTTCATGTGGTTTAAAAGCATTTGCATTTCTGTAAGTAAGCGAATTGCATAATGAGGGTCTTTGAATAGATACGCATCAAAATAATATTGAATTTGACGAATAAATCCTCGCATCAAATCATAATCGTAAATTTCTTTCGAAGGAATAGAATTGTAAATCTGCAAAATTTCTTTTCCCATTAGGAATGTTTTTTCTGCCGTTTTTTCATGTGTAAATTGTTCGGTTTTATATTGATCAATATTTAAATAAGATTTTGCCCAAAAATAAAGCTTGAATCGGAATAAATGTGGAAAATTTAATAATTGAAAAAGTGGACTGTCTTTAACGGTTAAAACAATAGTTGGGTTCGTGAAAGATTTAATTTGTTTTACTCCTGCTAAGATCCCTTCCAAATAGGCATCTAAACTAAAATCATACGCTTCTAAAGAGCGGTATTGAAATACAACACGGTTTTGTTGAATATCTAATAAAGAATCAAAAGAAATTCCGTAATAGGAGCATATTTTTTGAATTTCATGAATAGTTAATGCAGTCTCGCCTCTGTATCTTCTATAAACTGCATCTTGACTGACGTTCAATACATCTGCTAATGCTCTTCCTAATGAATCATCGTTTCCTATTTTCTCTTTTATTAGATTAAAAAGGGTTGCTTGAATATCTACTTTCATTTTTCAATATGTGTCTTACAAAATAACTCTTTTTTAGAATTAATTTTCAGATTTTAATTCATTTTTACTGGTTTATTCATTGCCATTTTATGCAATTGGTGCTTAATAAATCCATTTGCAATTACGACAACAATAATTATTAATGCACCAAAATAAAATTTAGAGCTCAATAATTCATTTTCTTTTAATATAAATATAGCTAATAAAATGGTGTAAACAGGCTCAAGATTTATACTTAACGAAACTGTGAAAGCACCTAGTCTTTTAACAACTTCTATCGTTGCTAAAAAGGCAAAAGATGTACAAAGCAAGCCTAGAAATAGCAACCACCAAAAATCACTAGTGGTCATCGTAAAAAGAACAGCTATCGTAAACTGATTTTGATAGATTAATATTCCTGAAAGAAAAAATAACCCAATAGTCATTTCATAAAAAGTAATCGTTGTGGATGGAATTGTTTGCACTAATTTCCCATTAAATACAGCAAAAAGCGCGGCAAACATTGCTGACGATAATCCATAAGCCAATGCTTCATAATCTTTTGCTGAGAAATCGCTGGAAACAATGTATATTCCGGCAATGACAAATAATCCCAATATAAATTCGATAATTGAAAATTTACGTTTCATAACTAACGGATCTAACCATGTTACATGCAAAGTTGTTGTTGATAAACATAAAATTCCCAAAGATGCGGTTGACAATTGGATGGATTTATAAAAGGTGATCCAATGCATTGCAACAAATATTCCGACAATGCAAAGTGAAAAAAAATCCTTTTTAGTATTTAACAAGATTGATTTTTTCTTGAAAAGCAGATAAATTCCTAATCCTATTAAAGCAATTAATACGCGATGCCACACTAAAATATATGAATCAAGGTGAATCAATTTCCCTAAAATACCAGTAAATCCCCACATAAAAATGATGAGATGTAATAATATATGGTATTTACTAAATGTCATATAACAATAAATTAGATTCAGAAATTATCTCCTTTTTTTGATTTCAATCTTTGAAGCTTTTACGAAAGAAAAGTTGAAAGATAAATAGATTTTGTGGAATTTCACTTTAGAACGATTTAAAATTAATGGATGAACTAATTTTATCTGGAAAATATCACAAATACAAGAGTTTTTATTTTTTTATCCATCGCGGTAGGACAAAAACACCTATAAATAAATAAGGAAAATAAGAAATCAATCGCCATAATAAAGCCAATGCCGCAATTAATAATAAAGAATCACTAAAGGGATTCATCAATTCTCCAAAAGCATATTCAGCAACTCCACTTCCACCTGGGGTAGGGCTAATCATCATCAATAACCATAAAACAATTTGTTTTCCCAGTAAAAGGAAATTATCTAAAAAGTGAAGGTGTAAAAAAGCATTCAAAATACAATTGATTACTAAATAACGTGAGGACCAACTTAAAAATGTTGATACCATTGTTTTGAGCCAAAAAAGGAAATTTTCTTTTTTAAATTCTTTGGATGCCATTTGAATTTCTTCTCCTGTTTTTGATGCAATAGCGTGCCACTTATTTAAAATAGGTAATGAAAATACTGTTTTTAAAATTTGAGCGGCTACTTTAGGAAATAAAAACACACTGAAAAGAATAAAAACACACAGCAATAATTTAATCCCAAATCCAGTCCAAAAAATAAATGATACACTTTTAGATGCTGAAAAATTTGCTGGAAATAATTGATCTTGATTAATAAATATAAAGACAAGCGGGACTAACACTAAATAAAATAAATTGTCCATCAAAGCGGTAATCATTACAATGGCAGTTGAACGGCCTAAATCTATTTTTTCTTTTTGCAAAATAAACATCGCTACAGTCGTTCCTCCAACTACTCCAGGAGAGAGAGCCGAAGCAAATTCCCAAAGCATTATGACATTAAAACATTGTTTCCAAGTTAATTGGTTTTTAGTTAAAATTCGGATACGAAGCATATAAAAAAAATCTCGCCCGACCATAAATACCAATGCCAAAAGAAGCCAAACAAAAGAAGCTTTCGTCCAATTAATTAATTGAATTGTATCTGATAAAGATTCTTTTTTAAAATTACCTTTTGGATTTGATTGAAATTCTTTTGGGTTTGAACTATCGATGATTTGATTATGATTGACATCTATCCAACTATAATTACCATTTCCTGATTTTACTTCAATAAAATTTACATGATTTAAACTTCTATACATCATCCATGTAGCGATGGAGAGACCTAAGCTAATTGCGACCCAAATTTTCCATCGACTAAATGTTTTTTGAAATTGAAGTTCGTCACTCATTGTTGGTTTTTGGAATTAATTTCAAATCAATTTCCCAATTAGCCCTCACTTTAGTAGGTTCTATGAATAAATGAATTTCTTCGGGTAATTTTTTATTTTCTAAATCACCAACGTCCCATCGACCATTTTGGTTTTCATCGATAATTACGCGGAATTTGTAATCGTTGGGTTCCAATGTTTCAATTAATTTTTTTCCTCCATTTTTAAAATTAATGGTACGAATTACGCTCTCTCCAAGTAAAATTTCTACAACTATTGGTTGTTGATATGCTGATAAATCTAAATTAATTGCTCCAAAATCTTTTGACTCTTTGATTGAAAAGTCTATTATTAAAGAGTCTTTTAATACAGCATCTGGGGTAGTTATTCCATTGGGCTGTATTGTAAGTTGAACTTCTTTCAATGTCTTTTTTAAGAAAATGATTTGTACCTCATTTTGATTGAATGTAATTTTATCAATTTGAATAAGAGAGGAATCTTTTTTATTTTTTAAATGAAATAAATCTTTATTTACACTTGCAATAGCATCAGTAAAGTTTAAATTCAAAGTGTCTTTTTCATACAATGAATTGTTTACTAAATTATTGCCTATTTTTAGTTTTCCTGTTTTTTCTTTTTCCAAAATTCGTGTAGAAATGGTATCTTTTAACCAAGTATTTTGAAAAATAACCTCTACTTCTTTTATACTTGTATCTTTTACAGAATAACAAAAAGTAAACTTATTACTTGCGCTAATCCGATATTCATTTTTCGTAAGAAGTCTCCTGTTCACAAAAATTTCAGCATCCTTCACATCTCTGGTCGCTTCCACTTCAAAAAGACCAGGAGCTTGGTATTTAATTGTACTTAATTTGGGTAAATCTAAGGGAGTAAACATTCGCAAAGGAACAGTATCAAGTATAGAACTATCAAGGCTTATCTTAGATAATCGTAATGCAGTACGTTCTGTTTTTTGATATTGTAAATCTTTATTTTTATCTTCAAAAGCTTGTAGTGAATAATTCCCATTTTTTAAATATTTCAACGAAGCAAATCCATTTTTATCTGTTTGTGCAAAATAAGAAGGTAAAATAGAATCTGTTTTTCCAGTGTAGAGCGCAACTAAACAGCCACTAACAGGTACATTTGTAAAAGCATCAATCACTTTCACACCATAAGTTAAAGAATCAATAATAGGACCTGTAGAAAAAACGAACTGCATTAAAGAATCATTATTTTCCGTTATATCTTTCACGGCTCGATTCATATAAATAGCGTAAGTTGTATTTATTTGGAGAGAATCTTTCCAACTTAAAGTTAATTCTTTTTTATGTAATGTTGCATTGATTTTAGTATGAGGAGGGACAAGAATAATATTTTCAGCAACGTTATTTAATTTCACAAATTCATTAAAAGGAATTTTAATTTCATGACCAAAATAATTAGTTGTGCCATTTTCGGGTATTACTTTATCTGAGATTGGTTGAGGGGCAGTTGTATCTTTTGCACCACCTGTTAATGTTCCAATTTGTGCACAAGCAGTTAATAAAACAATTAGTCCAAAAATTAGAAACGTTCTGAAAGCCATGTACATAAAGCTGTTAAATTCAATTCATCTATTTCATCGAAATCATTCAATTCATCACTATCAATATCTAAAACAGCTAAAACTTCCTCATTTCGTAACAAAGGTACGACTATTTCACTTTTTGACAATGAACTGCAGGCAATGTGTCCTGGAAAAGCATCAACATCTGCTACTATTGTTGGAATTTTAGTTTCGAGCACGTGTCCACACACTCCCTTTCCTTTACGAATACGTGTACAGGCAATAGGTCCTTGAAATGGTCCTAAAACGAGTTCATCCTTTTTAACAATGTAAAAGCCAACCCAAAAAAAATGAAATGTTTGCTTTAAAGCGGCGGTAACATTTGCTAAATTTGCAATTAAGTCGGATTCTCCTTCAACCAATGCTTTTATTTGAGGAATAATTTCACGGTATTTATCCGCTTTAGTTATTCCAATAATTTGTAAATCTTCAGCCATTATTAAAAATTTAAAACAAATTTGGTTTTTTTAAGTTAGATGTGCAAACTTTAATCTTTGTTCAAAAATTAAGAATTTTAGATTTTCTAGATTATAGTTTCAAACTTTTTACTTAACTTCAAGTAATCAAATCAAAAATATGTTAGAAAAAGTTCCTTTAGACAAGGTTTTATTTTTAGATATCGAAACCGCGCCACAAGTTTATCGATTCAATGAATTAGAAGAAGAAGCACAACATTTGTTTGAATCAAAAACACGCTTCATGCAAAATGACGTCAAATCATTTGAAGATTTATACAACGAACGATCAAGTATCTATGCAGAATTTGGCAAAATTATTTGTATTTCTGTTGGTTTTGTTCATGAAACAAGAACAGGTCGTCAAATTCGTATGAAATCATTTTATCATGACGATGAAGAGACCTTATTGAAACAATTTGTAGCTTTATTGGAAGAAAGATACAATTCGCCGTATCACGTTTTATGTGGTCACAATGCAAAAGAATTTGATTTTCCATACATCTGTAGACGTCTATTAATCAATGGAATGAAATTACCAGCTATTTTAGATATTGCCGGAAAAAAACCATGGGAAATTTCTCATTTAGATACCATGGAATTATGGAAGTTTGGCGATTATAAATCATTTACTTCTTTGGCGCTTTTATGCCATATCTTCAAAATACCAACTCCAAAAGATGATATTTCAGGAGTGGATGTTGCTCGTGTTTACTATGAAGAAAACAATTTAGAGCGCATCAAAGTGTATTGCGAAAAAGATGTCGTTGCTTTAATGCAATTATTTCTTCGAATGAAAGGCGATGCCTTAGTGGATGAAGGAGAGATTTATTTTTCGAAATAGGGGGGGGGAATAATAAATTTTCGGTTATATCTTAGTTGTACGAAACCGCTCGAAATTGACGCTTCGAATAAAGAGAATCTGAAAACTAACATTTAAAACTTCATAAACATGAAACTTGATATTTTGACAATTAGAATTTTGGTAATAACAGTGACAAAAGTTGAATTTGAGAGACAAACACTCAAAATAGCGTTGTATATTCAAGACTGAAACACTAATATGAAAAACAAATCTTTCTCAACCATATTTGGATTAATATTTTCAATTATTGGAATTATTGTTGGAATTTTAGTTCATTTCACATCCAATAATAGCTATAATCATTTTTATATTTACTCTGGAATTTCCGGGTTTATAACCGCAAAATTAATTAGTAAATATATAATTGAAAAAAGAAATAGCTTTAATAGCATAAATTATAAAATCGTAGCTATATTAACAGGAATATTTTCTCATTGGCTATGTTGGTATATTATGATTTTAGAATTCAATTTTAGATATTGGATTTTAAAAGAACATTCCTTTTCTCCTCCTATTGATCCATTTTCCGGAATTTTTGCCATGTTTTTGCCATGTATCTTTAGTTGGCTTTTTTGGGGATGGGCCACTATTTTAGGTGGGTTTTTAAGCATTTATGTGACCAAATGGATTTGCAAAAATAAAATAATACAAAACAATATTTAATATCAAATTGCTGTTGCAAAAATAACTACAAAATACTCGAGGTTAATGAAGTCTAATATTTACAAACCGAAAAGAGGTAATTTGACCAATAAAATCTGAAATATTCGGTTGATGTTGATTCTTGAATTCACAAAAACGGAGAAGTTAACAAGTGAAATTTTACAATTAGAATTTTGACAATCACTGTTAGACAAAAAGTTGAATTCGGGAGACAAACTTCAACTGAAAACCAGTGTAGGTTATGTGCTCACGGCATCGTACAACAGCTGCTATGCGACAACGGGCTGAAATGCACTAGATCCAGAGCGCCGCTGCTCGTAGCCTCAAAACGTTAGTCAGAAGTTTTGAAATAGAACCACATGATTCAAAAGTCTCAAAAACAATTGAACATATAATTGAAAGATTTTTTCAGAAAATTGAAAATTCTTTAATCTACATCTGCTCAGACGACAATGAAAAAGCGGAGAAAAGACATGAAATTTTCAATAGATGGTATAAAAAATCTAAATACAAGGAAGTAATCATAAAAATTGACAATATCATTTCTGTTTCAATAAGCGAAAATGAAAAACAAAAATTATATACTTCATTCATGTTCCATAAACAGAACTCTAATTTCGAAAAACTATTAGAAATTTATAGTCAGTTAGAAAAAGGCCTTAACGAAGAAAAATAAACCAGCACCGAAACGTTAGCAACAAATCCAACCTTCAAAAAGATTGAAACGTTATTACTTTGAAAACAATTAAAATTCAGACCATGAAAAACCTTTTAACATTAGTAATGATTTTTATAGGATTAAACACGATTGCTCAATGGCAAAACACGAACCCTGTTTCCCCACAAATGAATTGCGTAGCAGCATATGGTACAAATGTTTTCGCTGGGAGAGCTGGCGGTGGAGTTGAAGGCTCATTAGATAGCGGGACGTCATGGACGAATTGCTGTTATAATGGTATGACGTATCCATATATCTGGTCTATTATGATTGACGATACCAATGTAATTGCAGCCACAGGAAGTGGGGTTTATTTGTCTATAGACTGTGCCGAAAATTGGATTCCTATAAGTGATGGGCTTATTGCCACTACACCTTTTGATACAGCAGTTTACACTGTCTTAAAAAATGGGAACGATTTATATGCAGGAACAGCAGGACAAGGCATTTTTTTCTCTGCAAATTATGGCGGTCATTGGAATGCTGTTAATAATGGACTTACAAATCAAAACGTTCGCAGTCTCGCAGCTGATAATATAAATATATATGCGGGTACCACTGGTGGTGGGGTTTTTATATCAGATGATTCTGGATCTAATTGGACAGCTTCAAATACTGGTTTAACTAATGGAAACATTACTTCAATTACAATTGATGGAACCAATATTTATGCAGGAACTTCAGGCGGTGGAATATTTCTTTCAAGCGACAATGGAAATAGTTGGACAGCTGTTAATAATGGACTATTAAACCTCCAAATCACGGCCCTCATTAGTAAAAACGGTAACATTTATGCGGGAACCAATGGTGGCGGAGTGTATATGTCTATTGATAATGGAGCTAATTGGTATGCTGAAAATAATGGATTGACAAATTCGAATATAAGTGGTTTATCAATTAGTGGAAATACCATTTATGCAAGCATTTATATGGGAGGTATTTGGAAACGTGCATTATCTGAAATTGCTGGTATCACTGAATTGGGCATTCAATATCAACTTAACGTTTATCCAAATCCGATGTCTTCGGTAACAACTTTAAATACGAACATTCCATTACAAAACGCAACGCTCAAAATAGAGAATTATTTAGGTCAAACTGTAAGGATATTAAAAAATCTGCAAGGGCAAATCATTACGCTTCACCGTGAAAATTTACAAACCGGATTATACGTCATGCGATTGGTTGAAAACAATAAAATGATAGCGACAAGAAAAATTATTATCACGGATTAGTTAATTGAATGATTTCTGAAAATTCCATAATGAAATGTTGCTAACAAAACCAAAGCGGCATTAAAACGACCGCTTAACTTCAAACCGTTAAAACATGAAATCAACAATAATATTACTGATATTTATACTAATTTATTCTTCCATAAATGGTCAAACAGATCGTATAAAATTAGATTCAAATAATTTTCGAAAATAAAATAAAAAATCATGCTTGGTCATTAGAAGATTCGAGCAAAAAAAATAGTCATGAAATGATTGGTTCTGGAGATAGGTTTGAATTAGAATTAATAAAAAAATAATATGTATTAAAATTCTAAGTTTATCATTCGAAAATTAAATTTGGAATTTTGTAACTTATAAGTTACCTATTGGTAATAGAATGTACGTGAAGTAATTGCCTATAAAAATTATTTGAAGATTTTCTTCTGAAACAGCCTAAGAAAGTTCAGGACAAAATTTTTAAAATCATCGAAGCAATTGAAACACTTGAGCGTATTCCATCCAATTATTTGAAACATATAGTTGGAACAAATGGACTTTATGAAGCAAGAATAAAATTAGGTTCAAATATTTGGTGAGTTTTTTGTTTTTTCGATAATAATAAATTAGTCATTTTACTAAATGGCTTTCAAAAAAAGACACAGAAAACTCCTAAAAATGAAATTACACTTGCATTGAGTTTAATGGCAAAATATTATCAAGAAAAATCAAAAGAAAATGGAAACTAAAAGTTGGAAAGAAATCAAAGACAATGTTTACGGTAAAAAAGGAACCGAAAGACGTGATGAACTTGAACGAGATATTGAGGGGGTTAAAATTGGATTATTATTAAAAAAAGCTCGAGAAGATAAACAAATGACTCAAACTCAATTGGGAGAACTTGTGGATAAAAAAAGAGAATATATTTCTAGAGTTGAAAATAATGGAAGTAATATGACCTTAAAAACTTTATTTGAAATCGTTGAAAAAGGATTAGGAGGTAAAATCCGAATTCAAATAGAATTATAACTTTTAAAAATAAAGCGAAAAAACGCATCAAATAATATTAGTAGAAGTTTCCCAAAATCATATTATTATCCGTAATATCCTGCTCTTAATTGGGTGGGATATTTTTTGTTTATTACTTTTGTTAAATGGATTCCAAAAAAGGCATAGCAATATTAGGTTCGACAGGTTCGATTGGTACACAGGCATTAGATGTAATTAAAGCTAATCAAGATAAATTTGATTTACAGGTTTTAACTGCACATCGAAACGCGGATTTACTAATTCAACAAGCGATTGAATTTAAACCGCAATCTGTCGTAATTGGCGATGAAAGTCAATACGAAAAAGTAAAGCAAGCTCTTTGGGATCATGATATTATTGTTTACGCTGGAGATGAAGCACTTTGTCAAGTTGTTGAATCAAATGAAGTACATACCGTATTAACGGCTTTGGTTGGTTATGCGGGTCTAAAGCCAACAATTAGCGCTATCAATGCTAAAAAAACAATTGCTCTTGCAAACAAAGAAACATTAGTTGTCGCTGGTGAATTGGTAACAAAATTAGCTAAAGAAAATGCAGTAAATATCTATCCAGTTGATTCAGAACATTCCGCGATCTTTCAATGTATCGTTGGAGAATTCCATAATAAAATTGAAAAAATATATTTAACAGCTTCTGGTGGACCATTCAGAGGCTGGACTTTAGAACAAGTAAGAGATGTAAAACCAGCTCAAGCGTTGAAACATCCAAATTGGGATATGGGTGCTAAAATCACCATTGATTCCGCTTCTTTAATGAACAAAGGTTTAGAAGTGATTGAAGCGAAATGGTTGTTTAATCTAAAACCTGAACAAATTGATGTCATCGTTCATCCGCAATCTATCGTTCATTCATTGGTTCAATTTGAAGATGGGAGTATGAAAGCACAAATGGGTTTACCAGATATGAAATTGCCGATTCAATTTGCTTTAGCATATCCAAACCGATTAAAATCTGATTTCCCTCGATTTAATTTCATGGATTATCCGCAATTAACATTTGAACAAGCAGATCGCTCAACTTTTAGAAATTTAGATTTAGCCTATGAAGCTATGCATTTAGAAGGAACGGCTGCATGTTTATTAAATGCATCAAATGAAATTGTTGTGGATGCATTTTTAAAAGAAAAAATTGGCTTCCTTGATATTGCAAAGATTAATGAACAAACACTTAATCATTGTCAAAATATTAAAAATCCAACGTATGAGGATTTCGTTGAAAGTGATAAAGAAGCGAGAAAATTTGCTTTATCGTTGCTTTAATAGATAGATTTATAACGTAAAATGAGTCCTATTTTTCCTATTATTTTAACAATTCATTCCATTTTAAGATGGGGAGTTGTTACTTTGTTTATTCTTTCTTTATTTCGGTGGTTTGCTAGAAGAAAATTAACAGATGAGTTAACACAAATAGACAGAAGATTAATCAATGTATTTGTAATTATTTTTATTCTTCAAATCATTCTAGGAGCAGAATTATATGTGAATAGCCCACTTGTTAATTACTTTGTAAATCATTTTGAAGCAGCTATGCACGAACGACAAATTCGATTTTTTGGGATGGAGCATGGATCAATGATGATTGTTGCGTTTTTATTCATTCTTATCGGCGTATATCAATCAAAAAAGAAGTTGACCAAGCCTTATAAATATCTTTTTAGGTGGTATTTATTTGCTTTTATCCTCCTCTTTTTTTCTATACCTTGGGAATTTTCTCCTCTTACAAGCAGACCGCTTTGGAGATGGTTTTGATTTAGAAAATAGATTTTAGATTAAAAATAAAGTTTTTAAAAACAAATTTCAAGATTCATTTTGTCAAAAATCTAGCGTCTAATATTTAGCATCTGAACTAATTCCCATCAATTTCGCAACGTATTTTCCAATAATATCAAATTCTATATTGACTTTGCTTCCTACTATTATTTGATGAAAATTTGTATGCTCATACGTATAAGGGATGATACAAACAGAGAATTCTTTCTCTTTTGAATCGACGACTGTTAAACTGACACCGTTGATAGTTACAGAACCTTTTTCAACTGTTGGTTGATTGACTTCGTATTTAAATGTAAATTTCCAACTTCCATTTTGATCTTCAATAGCGATACATTTTGCTGTTGTATCGACATGTCCTTGAACGATATGTCCATCCAAACGACCATTCATAACCATGCAACGTTCTAAGTTGATTTTTGAACCAATTTTCCACTGACCTAAATTTGTTTTATTTAGGGTTTCTTGAATTGCCGTTACGACATATCCATTTTCTTCAATAGAAACAACGGTTAAACAAGTCCCATTGTGGGCAATGCTTTGATCAACTTTCAATTCATTTGTAAAAGGGGCCTCAATTGTAAAATGAATATTCTCGTTTTCCTTCACGATTGCTTTCACAGCGCCTAATTGCTCAATGATTCCTGTAAACATAGTTCTATTGTTTTTGGTACAAAATTAATGAATTTTTAGGGATGAGGTACTAGAAGCGAAATGTAAATCATTTATTTAATTGAATGTTTTTTTGGATTTAGTGCGTACTTTTAGAGTATAAATAATATAGAATTTTTGTTACAAATCCCAACTTTGGGATAGATTTGATTTTTATAAACAAAAAAGAGTGACCACTCTCGCTTCTCACTCTCATTACTATTTTTGTGGGACGTGAGCAATAAAGTTCCAACCAGATTGGTGAGAAAAAGTAGCGAAAAACCAGACATAATACCGAAGTCTACAGCTCTCAAATTTCTCATGTTCGCTCGTGTGTTCGCTTTTTTTATATATCAATATGATTTATATTGATATATTTCAATTTGTATCAAATTGATAAAATACTGAAAATCATTAAATTTAATAAGGATTAATAAAAAAAGCCTCTCATTCGAGAGGCTTTTTGTGGTCCCACATGGACTCGAACCATGGACCACCTGATTATGAGAAAGGTTTTTTTTAGATTGTAAAAATTTATTTAAGTTATAAACACCTTGTATTAAAGGGTTGTAGAAAAGTAAATTTTATCATTTCAGCTTTTTTTAGCATATTTGAGTATGCAAAGCACGCAAAAAAGCACGCAATTTTATGGCAAAAGTAGCAATCAAATTAGACAAAAGAGATAATTGTAAAAAACCTGATGGAACATATCCTTTGGTGTTGGTTCTTTCTCATCACTCCAAAACAAGGACTATTTCTCTTAAATATTACTTTTTAGAGGAGCAATGGGATGGTGTGGAACTCCAACCAATTGATTATCCAAATGCAAAACATGTAGGAGCAAAGATCAGATCTTATCTATCGAAAGCAGAAATCTTGATAATAGATAAAAAACTGGAATTGGATTCAATGCCTATCTCTGAATTGAAAGTATATATCCAAGGTGAAATATTTTCTACAAGCTCAACACCTATTCGTGTAAAGGAAAATTTTATTCGTAGAAATATCCATTCTGAATCACTTATTAAATATGGAGATATAAAAATTTCAAGACTTCGGGTTGCAAAAAAACATGGTAATGCTAATGCAATAAAAGATGCACTTGCTTCCATTAAAAAGTTTACTAAAAGAGAGGAAATCTATTTTTCAGACATAGATCAAAATTTCTTAAAGGATTATGTTGCTTTTTGTAATTCAAGAGGTAATAAACCGAATACCATAAGGGCATATTTAAGTCAGATTAAAGCATTATTTGGTGAAGCTATGGAAGATGATGTAATTAATATACTACCATTTCCAAAGTTTAAAATTCCTAATGCTGTAAAAACAAAGAAAAGATCTTTACGCATAAATGATATTTCGGAGATTAGAAAATTGGAATTGAAGCCAAAATCAGCTATATGGAATGCTCGTAACTATTTTTTATTCATGTTCAACAATATGGGACTGAATTTTATTGATCTGGTTAAAATGAAAAAGAATCAAATACTTCAAACCAAATATAACAAAAATAAAAAGTTGGTTGAAGGGCGAATTGTTTATAAGCGTAGTAAAACCAAAGGTGAATTTTCCGTGAAATTAACCTCAGAATCAATTGATATATTGAATGAATATAACATTGGTAGTAAATTAAATGATGATTTTATTTTTCCGATGGGTTTTGAAGATACTGAAAAGGGGATAAGGAGGTATAAACAACATCGTAAAAGAGTAAATGTTAAATTGGGTGATTTGGCTAAGATGGCGAATATTGATGAAGATATAACGACATATTATGCACGTCATTCATGGGCTACAATTGCTAAACGAAAATTGATTCCTATTTCTGTTATTTCAGAAGGTTTGGGGCATGCCGACTTAAAAACTACCCAAGTTTATCTTGATTCTTTTGATGATGATGTATTAGATCAGGCTAATGAGGATATTGTTGGGTAATTTTGATAAAGCATTTACTTAAAAACTTATATTTACGTTTCTTTCAATTAGTGATGCTGTTCTTTATTGTAAAACTTGAAAATTAAAATTAATAGAATGACGGATAATCAAAAAAATGAGTTAGTAAATTCAAAAGACTTGAATGAGTACAAGGTTTTTCTACAGGAAATTAAAAACAAAGTAATTGAAAGTAGAAATGATGCTGCTAAATCTGTCAATCGTTCATTTATTAATGTGTATTGGTTTATTGGTCAAATGATTATTAATAAACAGCAACAGCTTGGTTGGGGGAAATCTGTTGTTGAATTACTTTCTAAAGATTTGAAAATTGCTTTTCCAGAGATGTCAGGTTTTTCTCCTCAAAATTTATGGCTTGCCCGTCAATTTTACTTGGAGTACAATGAATCTGTAATTCTCCAACAGCTTGTTGGAGAAATTCCTTGGGGACATAATATTTTAATTATGCAAAAGGTAAAGGATGAAAATGAAAGAAGATTTTACGTAGAAGCAACAGGAAAATTAGGTTGGACTAGAGATGTATTACTCAATCAAATTAAAGCCAATGCCTATAAAAGTTTAGTAATAGAGAAATCACATAATTTTCATAAAACATTACCTGAACATTTTGCAGAACAAGCAGATGAAATGTTGAAAAGCAGAGTAAATTTAGAGTTTTTAGGCATTGCACAACCTGTATTGGAAAGAGATTTAGAAAAAAGACTACTACTAAAACTTAAAAATTTTCTAATTGAAATGGGATATGGATTCTGTTTTATCGGAAGTCAATACAGAGTAGTTTTAGGTAATAAGGAGTATTTTATTGATTTACTATTTTATCATCGATTTTTAAAGTGTTTGGTTGCTATAGAATTAAAAACAGGGTCGTTTAAACCTGAATATGCTGGTAAAATGGACTTTTATCTGGAATTGTTGAATGATACAGAAAAAGCAACAGATGATAATCCTTCTATTGGGATTATTTTATGTGCTGAAAAAGATAAATTGGAAGTAGAAGTAAGTCTCAGAACAAAAACAAATCCGATAGGTGTAACTACTTATCAGCTTTATCCACAAATTCCTGAAGATTATAAGGGACAACTACCGACCTCAGAAGAATTGCAAAGAATTTTTGATTTTGATGGTGATTCCTAATCTGAATAACGATACCGGTTTTTAGACAAAACTTTTATATTTCCTTTGATCAAATTCCAAGATTACCCTTTTTAAGGTATTGAATATATGTGGTTTATCCTTTAGATTTGAAAAATAAAATCTCAATAGAAGGAAAAATGATAGGAATACAATTACAAAATATTAAATGCAATAAGCTAGGAACGGGAATAAAGATTAATAATCAAGATGTTGATGACTCTAATTCTATTGCTGACCTTAAAAACTTCCCAATTTTAGATTTACTAGATTTACTCAAACAAAACCATCGTTATTATCTTGATAAAAAATTATTGGAAATTGACCAATCGTTGTACAGTCTGCAAAAGAACCATCCTTTTTCAAATTCAAACAACATACTAATAGTACTTAGTCTATTTTACATTGGCTATAAAACAAAATTAGAAAGTCATATCAAAGATGAAGAAGATAATTTGTTCCCTTATATTGAAAAATTGGTTAAAATCAGGGACAATATTTTTGATAAAAGAGAAGTGACACAGATACTGAATTCGTATTCCATTTCAAAATTCAACAATTCACATATTGATATTGAAAACGACTTAAAAGATGTTCGTACGAAAATTATAAAGCATTCAAAGGGTGAAGATTTACCGTTTCAATTTAAAATATTTCTTGCCCAAATTGAACATTTTGAATTGGATTTAAACAGGCATAATTATATTGAAGATGAAATTTTAATCCCAAAAGCAATTGAATTGGAATTAACGATCAAAAGAAGATATTCAATTTAGATACGAGTCTATAAGATACCAAATCATTGCGCACATAGATATTATACCATTCCTAATAATTTGGTAGTTTTATATTAAATTAACCTGTTCTAGTATTAAAACTAATAACCTATTATCTGATGCGTTGCATTTAGCATTAGCAGAAAAATAGTGGTGATTACAATCATTCCTAATCTTGGAATGATTTTCAATTTAATATGTACATCTTCTACAGCATCTTGTGTAATGTTTGGATTACCAACACCAACTTTACGTGCTAAGTGATTTTCAATAAAAAAATGAAATAGTGTAAGTATCAAACCAAGAGTGCTAGCAATTAACATTGACCAACCCCATACCCCTCTTACTGTTAATTGTCTTATGTCTGAACCAATAAAATTATACAATAAATCCCGCCTGTGATTGCTGTTGTTGCTACCAAAACAGATGTCAAATTGAAAGTTTTTGGAAAAATTGTGTTCAAAAAATCTTTCCTTGCCTCTCCTTGATATTTTGATAAAGCAGGTATTAAAACAAAATTGATAACTACCACTTCATCAAACCATGCTGAACCACAGGCAACATGTAACCAATGAATAAATGTATAAATGTCAGATGTCATATAATGAAAAATTAAATAATTGATACCACAATTACGGTGTTTTTATATAATGGATTGGCGAGCAAGGACTCTGCATTTAAACGAATTGATGAATAGTTTGTATCGTTAGCAGAGTCCCACTCATGTATCTCAGTTTATTTTCCTGTTACTAATTTTCATTTGGCTCCAATAATTTCTCTAATTGAAGTATTACGCTTGCTTCCTCAATTAGATTCCAAAGTTTAATAAGTTCAGCATAGTTCAACATTAATTGCACATTTTCACTGAATGTCGGTAAATCAATATCTTTCCGTAAAGGAATACTTTTGTCCTTTTTCAAAAGGATATATTGTAATTCGGCACATTTCTTAAATCTTACAAATTGGTCTGGCGTAAAACTAATAACCGTTGTACCAAAACCAATTTGAAAATGACCACACTCTATACAACGTATTATATACCCATTATGATTGTGAGATAAAACTTTATGTTGACACATATTCTGTTAATTTTTAATTTAAAACTTTTAATACATTATTAACTTCTAACATTACTAATGCTTCATTGACTAATAACCACATTGATTTTAACTCGTCGGTATTAAAAGCCAAAACAATTTTTTTACTATCGGTTTTTAAAAATATTTTTTTTCCATTGAGCATCATGTCCCCATAATGTTCTTTGTATAAGTTGCTAATACATTCCGATAAGTTTTCAAATTCTCTTTGAGTCAAAATATAGATGACCATTCCGAATCCCAAGTGAACCTCATTACTGACCGAACAGTATGTCACACAACCTAATTCGTTATGATTTAACAATTGTATTTGGCACATATCTAGTTACTTATAATTTCTGATATTCCCATTTAGGATTTCCTTTATTACCTTCCTGATCATAAAAATCAATGAGGTGCAATTTATAATAGAATCCTTTCTGATCGTTGATAATATAATTCATGTGCGGATAAATAATAAATGATCCAGCATCATAATCGTATTTTTTCCAATCATAACCAATCGTATTTATGTCAGTCGACAGCGAACAAGCTATTGCTGTTCCATAAGTTATATCCGTAAACACTGATATAGAATCCATTGTAGCACTTGTATTATACCTGTTTAACAAAATACCTGTAACAAGGTATGGTGTGCTGAGGGATTCGATGTATTGTGTAATAACTAAATCCCACTCGTCTTTAGGCGGTTCTATTGTTACGACTGAATTTGAATTCATGGATAAAAATGTAAAATTGCAATCTTCATCTTTTTCAATATCCAATATAAATTCGTTCATCCCATCCAACTGAGCATATCGAACTGAGTACGCATGATCTTCAACTGACAGGATTTGGAATTTAACAAATCCCAATTTTACTCCACTTTCGTTGTAACCTCGATCCAAAATGTATATGTGGTTGCTCCCACGCCAATCTCCAAGTGCGGTTGAATCAAGGTTTCCAGAAGCAGCATCCCATTTTCTACCTAACATAAACCCTGTGGTATCAGTTACAGACTCAAAGTTGGTTTGATCGGTATCAAAAGCAAACATCGCTTTGGAAGAATTCAAAATGATGCGATAACCATCTTCGGAAGTTTCAAATCCTAAATCCCATGCAGTTTTTAAATTTTGACCAACAATTGTATTTGTTTCAAGGTTATAGTACAATTGGTATTTATAATCTGAATTCATGTTTGCTGATGCTGTTGTCACATCTCCTGAATTGTGCTTGGGAACAGGTAGTTCGTCTTTTTCACAGGAAATAAATACGATTGCAACAATGATGTACCAATAATAGTTTAATTTCTTCATGGCTTTATTTTTTAATTCGATGATTCATATTCACTTTTATATTCACAAAAAACGAACGTCCCCAATTTACGGGCATTGTTGTAGAATGAGCAGAATGGGATCCAGTATGCGATGCGTGCGAATTACCACTTAGTCCGATGTACTTTACATTTAAAAGATTTTTAACCCCAAAAGCAAGAATAACTTGTCTTTTAAAGAGGGGCTGTGAAACTGTTACATCCATTGTGTGATAGTCACCCATCCAATTATATTCTACATCTCCGTCTTCATCAAAATGGTACATCATCATTTTACCCGTATATTTATAATACAATGCCACAGTGGTTTTTGTTTTGATAAACAGGTATTTCGCAGATGCTAATCCTTCAGGTGTATACCCATGCATCATGGACATACCATCTTCATTTTCAGTTTCACTATGTATCCAATATATATTTCCTCCTAACGTGAACATCAGTTCCTGTTCTCCAAAAGAAGTATTCAATGACATTCCTTTTGATAAGTATCTTCCGATGTTGACATAAGAATTCAAGTTCGGGGGAGCGATGTATGAAAGTGTGATGAGGTTTTTAATATCATTGTAGTAAAAGGATGGTTCAATTCGGAAAAATTTTCTTCCGGCATTTAAATTATAAGAACCAGACAATTGGAAATTATCAGAAGTCTCTGCTTTCAAATCAGGATTTCCAAAAATATTATGGTTAATGTCAATAAATTCAAAATATAATTCTTTAATGGACGGGGCTCTGAATCCTTTTGCATAAGAAGCTCTCAATGCGATACGTTCTTTTGGTTTGTATAAAACATTTATCGAGGGAACTAATGGAGCATTGTAAGCCGTATTATAAGCATAACGTAATCCCGGACGAATGGTAAGTAGCTGGAATTTTTTTTCGCTTATCTTTCGCAAAGGCGTGTATTCAGCACTTGCATAAAGAGCATAATCTCCAATTTGTTGAAAATTGTTTTTTACTCGCTGACCATATCCATTATCAATGTTAAAGTCGTAACCGATTTCATAATTAATTTTTGTTGAGTCTTTTGTTGTACTGAAAGAACCACGTGAAGAAATCAATTCAAATCTTGACGTGTCTTGATCTCCTGCATTCAATGACATTGATTCTTCAAGTGTTGTGAGGTCTTTGAAAAATGTATTTTTTGTTCTGTGGTAATCATTGTATGCTACCATAATATTCACTCTTTTATCCTTACCAATCATCCCTGATAAATTGGCTGTATTACTAAATCTCAATGTGTGATAATAATCATCGAAAGCAGTTTCATGATAAGGCGCACGTGGTAATCCTTTATTGGTCACTTTTTCATCAAAAAAATTACTTACAAGATGTAATTGAAAAGTTTTCATATTTCGATGGTAATGAACTCCTCCCATATATTGTTCTTTCGGCTTCCATTCATTGTATCTTGATAAATCTGCTATATGTTCCTTTGGAAACTTGAAAAGATTGTCTTTCTGCGACCAACCATCAAAATAATTTCGCTGACCAGTAAATGAGATTAAATTCTTCCCAAATTTATACCCAACGTTTGCATCAGCATTGTACTGTCCGGTTGATTCATAATACGTGTTCAATCCATAATCCAGTCGTTCGTATTGCGTTTTTTTCATGATAATATTAATTACTCCCCCAAGTGCATTCGTGCCGTAATTAACAGATAATGGACCTTCGACAATTTCAATACGTTCAACATTACTAAGGTTTATTTGTGATAAGTCAATGTTCCCTCCTAATCTACCGGTCATAGGTACACCATCAATCAATATTTTAACGTTTTCTCCTGATACACCTCCGATAGTCATACCAGTTCCTAAAATATTGTCTTGTGAAATACGGATATTCATTTCCTGTTGAAATAGATCCTTCAAATTAGTTGCTCCTCGCTGTTCGATCGTTTTACTATCAATAATTCGGATTTTATGTACTGCTTTATCAGGACTTCCTGTAGTATATTGTGCAGTAATAACTACCTCGCCCAATTCCTTATTTAATGTTTGAATATGGTATATTTTATTTTCTCGATTCAATAATGTATCATAGATTGTTTCACAACCGTAGTAATAGATTCGTATTGTCACAGGAAAACTATTGAATGTTGAAGGAAATGAGGCTACTCCATTTTCATTTGTATAAAGAATAGAATCTTTATCTGTGCCCATTAATCGGTATCCGATAACTGCTGAAACAATTGGTTTATTCTCATTTACTGTTAGAACTGTTATATCCTGAGCAGACACATTAGAAGTCCCGACTAAGAATAAGCAAAACAGTACACCGATTAATGACAAATTAATTTTAATCATATTTTTAAATTTTATATCAGATCAACTTAGATAGCTACTCAATTTAATATCAGTTTATAGCCGTTTTTAAAATGGCTTGTTCGATAAATTTCGTTATGTTATCACTCGGCAATAAAGCCAAATCAACCCACGTGTAATTCAATCCTTCAAGGCGTTTTTGAATTCCTTTTTCAATACCATCAGTTGATATAACAAGAGGTACAACGATGCAATCTCCCTCCGTATTTGCAGTTTCTACAATGCTTCTAGCTTTTTGTTTCGCTTCATTATATACTTTTTTGTTCGCATCATCTCTAATGGTTGTGAAGTGAATGGCTTTGAATTCTTTTCCAGCTTCAAGTTTTTGAAGTACCATCATTTGCCTTGTTAGACTGTCTAAATTAACCAACCATTTTTCATTGTCAAAGTCATCATTTGGACCGTGGGCAACTAATAATATTGTTTCTTGTTCAGGATTTTTACTGAATTTCTTTACATTGTTAAATAAAGTCACCGCTACCAAACTGTCCGCATCCAAGCAATTAGTCAGAATAATTTTAGATTTAGAAACAATGGGATCAAGGGATACAACCGTTTCTTCTTCTCCTGTATAAGACTTATTTGAAGAATTATGTTCGCTATGTGAATCATTGGCTGAAGACCCTCCATGATTCATTACTATCGGTTCATCTGCTAATTCTTGTCTAAACCCGAATAGAAATTCAGCTTGTCTTAATATTGGACTATGTGAAGAAATAAAAAGAGGAACAACGACAATTGTTGTAACTCCCTGATACTCCAATTTATTTATTGCTTCCTGTAACGTTGAAGGATCAGCCATACCAAAAGCTACTTCTGTAATATATTTATTTTTTATGGGAGCAACTGCATTGAGAATCGTATTTTCCCAAGTGACGCTTCCACCATGAGCCATAACTAATATACCTTTTTTATCCTGAGCATAGAGAGTCCCGCTCATTATCAATAATGTCAGAAATAAAATATTGATCTTAAAAATCTTCATACATTTTTTATTAAATGATTTCCCCGTCTAGCTTATTCTTTTGAAATATTCGGAGAGGAGTAATTTTTCTCCCCAAATATTTTCCAATTCAAGTAGATTATTTAATAAATAATTTTTGTTGAATAATATGACCATCAATGGATAAAGAAACGAAGTGAGCTCCTGATTTTAGATTCATTCCATTTAATTCTAACTGATAAAAACCGATTCCATTTTCTGTTTTTGTTGAAAATACTTCTCGCCCAATTGCATCAACAATAGAAAGTTTAACACTTGATGCTGGCTGGTTAAGCTCGTATAAAACTGTAAATGAATTCCCATTTGATGGATTTGGATATACTGATAATTCACCGATTTCATTATCAATGATTTCATTTAATCCAACTCCACTTACCAATTCTTTCGTAAACTTGAATTTTCCGTCAGCACTTCCGCCAAAACCAGTGAAAATTATTTTCCAAATATTATCTGTTATTCCTTTCACAAAATAGACAGTAGAATCCTCAATTGTCCATGTACCACTGTATGTTTTCCAATCATAACCAATTGTGTTCATCGGTGTTGTATAAGGATAATCGTCAAAAGAGGTTGAATTTACATCAACAGGTCTAGCTTCGGCAATCGTTACACCACTATTACATAAAACTCCTGTTACACCATAAGGATTTGGAATAAATGCAGTATATTTTGTAAACAACAAATCCCATTCCGCAGAAGTTGGCTCACGATCAAATGCTGTGTTTGTAAGCAATGAATAATATCCAAAGTTTTTTCCTGAATAATCGGTTTTTACAAGAGAAACTACATTATCATTTGATCCGTCAAGATTCGCATAGCGAAATGTATATGTCCCACTTGCTAATTGTTGAATCCACAGTTTTTTATACGAATTATCACTAAGTTTAATGATGTACAACGAATCCCCGACTACGAAATGGGTAATAGGATCGTAAATTCCCCATCCTAAATCGTAAGGATTCGAGTTGATATTTTTTCTGAAAGCTCCTTCATCCCATGAAGTATCTGAATTATACAAAGGCGACCATGTTGTAATTCCTGTTGTGTCAACATTAGCCCAACCTGAAATATCAGAAGAGGGATAAGTCCAAAGTTTTGTCCCAATAACTGAGTTAATTAAAATATTTGCTCCTTGACCAGCAGTTGAAAACGCCAAATCCCATTCCGAATTTAGAGCACTCCCTTGTTCATCATTTTCAAGACTGTACCAAATTTGATTCGCATAACCAGATCCAATGGCAACTGAATCATCAACGGACTGTGCATTAGTAAAACATAAGGAACATGCAGACATCAGCGTAAGTATAATTTTATTCATAATTATTTTTTATTTAATTTATAACAGGACAAAAATCTTATTTAGAATCTTTCTTAACAATACCGTAAAAATGGTATTTAGATTGATTCTAAATAAAATACCGCAAAAAGGGTATAAGCTAATTAGACTTTAATATGAGTTTGTAAGCTAAATTATAGTTCAAGTAAGAATTAGATAAGTATTTGTTTCAGTGAAACATATTCAAGTTAATGAAAGTTTTTGATGTATTATTTTACTAATTACACAGTTTTCAATTTGCTTAAATCGATTCTTTCAACCCTAAGAAGTTGTCTAAATTTATTGAAAATTGATCTAGTTTTTGTTGCTAAAGACAATACCATTTTTAAGGTATTGTATATTATTTAGAATGAGTCTAATTTTGCCAACTAAATTCAGAACAAAAAGCATGAAATTAAAACTATTATTTACAATCATTCTATTTAACAATTTTTCTGCATTCAATCAAATTTTAACCAAAGAAGATTCATTAAGTGCAGGATTAGTAAAATCAAATTCATCAACCGTGATTTCCGGTTATGGGAATTTCCGATATTCAAACAATATAACGAAAGGAGTTGCTCAAATTAATCTTGACAGGTTAGTTGTTTTCATGGGGCACAAATTCACAAATAAAATTTCATTCTTTTCCGAATTAGAAATTGAAGATGCTAAAATCACCGGGGGTGAATTAGGGGGTGAATTTGCACTTGAACAAGCATTTATAAAATTTGATATAAACAGAAATAATTACATCTCAGCAGGATTATTTATTCCACGTCTGGGAATAATTAATGAAAACCATTTACCTACAACATTTAATGGAAATGATCGCCCATTTGTAGAAACATTTGTGATTCCTTCCACATGGAGAGAATTAGGTGTAAGTTATTATGGGACAAGTCAAAAAATACCCGGATTAAACTACTCATTGGCTTTGGTGAACGGATTAAATAGCAGTGCTTTTGAAAGTGGAACTGGCATCAGAGAGGGACGATATGAAGGAAGGAATGCCAGCGCATCGTGTGTTGCAGTGACGGGAGCTCTTTTGTATTACCGAAACCATCTTCGCGCACAGGTATCAAGTTACTTCGGGGGGTCAGCCGGTATAACGAAACACGAGGCGGATAGTTTACAATTAAATTATGGGATGTTTGGAACACCTGTTTCTTTGTCTGAAGCAAATATTCAATATAAGAACAAAGGATTAACAATTAAGGCTTTGTGTGCATTTATAGATATTATGGATGCTTCCAGTATAAACAGAGCGTATGCCAACAATTCACCAGAAAAAATTATGGGATTTTATGGCGAAATAGGATACAACTTATTGCATAAAAAACCTAAATCGTTAACTCTATTTTCTCGCTATGAAAATATCAATATGAACTTAAAAATTCCTGAAAATGGTATTTTGAATGAAGCTTTAAATCAACAGTACATAGTTTCTGGTTTAAGTTTTCAACCCCATGCAGGTGTTATGATAAAAATTGATTACTCGTACAGAATGACAGGTGAAATAAATCCATTACTCATAGTAAATCCTTATCCGCAAAGTCAGCCATTCTTTAAGAATCAACATTTTATCAACCTTGGTTTAGGGTATAGTTTTTAATCATTGATCAAGTGAACGAAAGAAGAGCATTTATTAAACAATCCTGTAAACTATGTGCGAGCATGATTGGTGTTTCAATCATAATGAATTCATTAGAATCATGCTCTCCTCTCAATTATTATGAATCCTCCATCGAACAAGGTAAAATAATTGTTCCTATTTCAAAATTTATTGAAGGAAATAACATGGTGCTAATAAAAAATGAGAAATTGGAATACGATATTGCTTTGATTTCTTATCCAAATCAACAATTTAAAGCATTTGAATTAAAATGTACACATCAAGCAAATTCACTTGTGGTTACAAAAACTGGTTTTTACTGTAATCTACATGGTAGTTCATATAACTTAAATGGAAAAGTAATTAATAACCCAGCTACCACAAATCTTAAAGAATATATATTAACAACAAATTCAGAATCAATAACTATAAATTTATAGATCATGAAAATAATGACAAAAAACACATTAATTGGAATTTCAGTTTTAACACTTGTAGCCTGTAAAAAAGATCACCCTACTCCAGAAGTCGATACATTGCAAAAAGATGTAATAGTTTCATTAGCCTCTAACGTAAATACTTATGCATATAATCAATTAGCTAGTAGCAGTAATGATTTATATTCTGCAATAGTTTCATTTTGTGCTACACCAACTAGTGAAGGTTTAACAAATTGCCAAGATTTATGGAAAACGACTCGTTCAATATGGGAACAAACAGAAGGTTTTTTATATGGTCCTGTTTCATCTGATAATATTGATCCTAGAATTGACACATGGCCTGTCGATTACAATGCTTTAGAAAATGTTTTATCCAGTTCAATGGCTTTTGGTGAAACTGAAATTAATGCATTGGATGATGCTTTAAAAGGATTTCATCCTATCGAATATCTTCTATTTGGTCAAGATGGAGCAAAAACATTCGATCAATTTACTGTTCGAGAAAAAGAATACTTAGTAGCACTTAGTTTAAATATTAAAACACTAACTGCTGAATTAGCATCAAAATGGGATGTAAATACTAATGAAGATTATTATACATATTTCACAGCACCAAGTACTTCTAATCCTTATTACCAAACTGAAAAAGCGGTATATCTTGAAATAGCAAATGCAATGGTTGGAATTTGTGATGAAGTTGGTAATGGTAAAATGAGTGAACCGTTTGTAGCACAAGACCCTTCGTTGGAAGAATCACCTTTTTCAAAAAATTCGATCACTGATTTCATGAACAATATGAGAAGTGTCCAAAATGTTTATTTAGGAAAATTTTCAACTGATAACAAAGGTTTGGACGATCTAGTAAAAAAATACAATTTATCTCTCGATCAAACTATTAACACAAAAATAAATGCTGCTATTTCATCTCTAAATAATATTTCTGGAACATTTTCAACTGCTATCATTGATGAACCAGTACAAGTACAAAACGCCATTGATGCGATTATTAGTTTACAAGAATGTTTGGAAACAGAGCTTTTACCTTTTATTCAAACCTACGTAAAATAACATGATTCGATTTCTTTTTTTCATCTTTGTAATTTCTACCATACTGTTTAGTTGTAAAAAACCAGGTGTCATAGAAGAATACAATGAACAAGATTGGATGGCAGGAGGAACTCAAACCGTTTTTGAACAAGGATCAGGTGCTTATCGTCAGACATTTCCAACATTGTCAGGAGAATTACTAGCAACACACGGTACAGGCGATGCTATGTTTGAAGCAACATTCGTAAGTGCACCTGCACCTAAAAATTCGGGATTAGGTCCAATTTACAATGCCGTTTCATGTGCCACTTGCCATATTAATGATGGTCGAGGGATGGCTCCGATAGATGGTGGAAGTTCTGCTTCGCTATTTTTAAAATTAAGTTCATCCGGACAAGACATTCATGGGGCTCCTAATGAATTACCCGGATTTGGAGTTCAATTACAAACGAAAGCGATATTTGGAACACAGGCAGAAGGAGATTTGATCGTTACTTATGAATATGAAACTGGATATTTTGAAGATGGCACATCTTATGAATTAAGAAGACCTACATTTACCATTAATAACCCATATACTTCTATGGGATCTTATTTATTTTCTCCTCGCTTTTCGCGTCCTGTTTTTGGTTTAGGTTTGTTGGAAGCAATTCCTGAATGGGCAATCATAGCAAATGAAGATAATTTGGATGTAAATCAAGATGGTATTTCAGGTAAAGCGAACTATGTATGGGATATAAAAAATCAAAAAACGTCTCTCGGTCGTTTTGGTTGGAAAGCAGGTGTTCCTAGTATTTTACAACAAGTAGCCGCAGCTTATTCACAGGATATTGGTATGACAAATTTTTTATTCCCAAAAGAAACATCGTTTACTCAAAGTCAATATGATAATCTATCGGATGAAAATGAACTTTCTGATAGTCTTTTATATGCAACAGCTATGTATATAAGAACTTTAGCTGTACCAGCTAGAAGAAACGTACAAGATCCTGAAGTAATAAAAGGTAAACAGCTTTTCAATTCAGCATCATGTATCAAATGTCATACACCTAAACATACTACAGGTGTAAATGTTGCATTTGCAGATTTATCAAATCAAACAATATTCCCTTATACTGACATGTTATTACATGACATGGGTCCAAATTTGACGGATAATAGACCTGAATATCTAGCATTTGAATCAGAATGGAGAACACCTCCTTTGTGGGGAATTGGTTTATCAGTTGCAGTAAACAATCATTCTTTCTTTTTACATGATGGAAGAGCGAGGAATCTAAGTGAGGCAATCTTATGGCATGGTGGTGAAGCAATACTTGCAAGAGAAAATTATCGAAAAATGTCCGCTTCGGATCGTGCTGCTTTGTTGAAATTTTTGAATTCCTTGTAATCACCAATGACATATTTTATATTAATCTAAAAACTAGATTCAAAACCAAATTATGGTTACAATTCGATATAATGAAAATATTAATTATAGTCCCCGTTTTATTGTTTTTCGCTTGTACTCAACAACCACAAGAAAAAATAGATGGTGAATGGATAAAAGGTACTAAACAAGAAAAAATCCATACAATCGAAAAACAGTTTCGTGGATTTGACAACACAATGGTAGAAATTGGATACCGATATCAAGAATTATATTGGGCAGGGAAAGATGAAAATTGGGATTATGCTACCTATCAGATTGAAAAAATGAAACTTACCATTGAAAATGGACTGGAACGAAGACCCAAAAGAGCAAAATCAGCAGATCATTTTTTAAAATCTGTTTTACCTGAAATGCTAAAAAGTGTACAACAAAGAGATACTGTGATTTTTAATGAAAATTTCGATATGTTAACCGCGAATTGTATTAATTGTCACTCAATGGAAAAAGTTCCATACTTTACCGTGAAAAAACCTATTTATCGACAATCACCGATTAGAAAATAGAATATTGAAATAGTAATAATCTCGTTTTTAGTATTTTAATTCTCACCTTTTTTCTGAATTTGGTTTAGGCGCAATCTTAACTCGTGTGTTTATGATATTTTTATAATAATTTATATTCTAGCTTTTATAAATTCAATAAACATAATAGCTTAGATCCTATGGTAATTTAATATCGCTGAAAAGAATTTGATGTAATTCGTTGGGTTCAATTTCTAAAGCTAATGCAATTAAATGTAATTCTCTTGCCCTAAGTTCAGAATTTTCTTTTGAGGTCAAAACAGTTAATCTATTTTCTGTAATACCAGTTTTTCTTGATAATTCAGCTCTATTAATCAATTTCTTTGCAAAATACAATCCCAAAGTTGTCATAAAAACATTAATTTATCGAGTAAAATTAAGGATTCGTTGCATTATAAAAGAAATTATATAATATACTTTGTTATTTACTTTATTTAATGTTACATTTGATTGAATTATTCAATTATTAATATAAATAAGTAAAGGATTATGGATGAGCAAAAATTAATAATATCATTAATAAAAGACGATTTAATAAACTTTAAACTTGTAAATGGATTAAATAAATTGGGACTAAATGCCGGAATGTATTTTACCCATTCATGTGATACAGTTTTCAAATTAATGGGCTTTGAAAATGAAAAATACAACGAAGAACTTTTTGAACATTATATTGAATTAAGTAAAAAGGTAATTAACATTGACATATCTGAATCGAATGAGCCACTAAATGAATTATGTATTGAAATTTATACCGAATTAGTTTCTTTTCAAGTAAATAATATGTGATTTTAATCTTCTTTTACGCTTCGATATATACCGTTTTTGTAACTTATTGATAATCAGAATTAATAAAAAACACATCTTTTTTATTATTGACAACAAATACAGATAAGGGAAGATAAAAGACGATAAGAGAGATTAAATAAAGGAAAGAATTTTAGCTCAAAAAAGCTATGTGTTTTACATGGAATTGCATTAAAAAATTTCAAAGTTTTGTAAAATTTAGCAATTATTCGTGTAAGAAATTAATAATTCTTCCGTTCTAAGGATATGGAAAAGAAAGAATCGCCTCAGGAACAATTTGAATCTGCATCGGAATATTACCGCAATGTACTCAAAAACGGATTTTTGGAAAGTGTTGAGAACTCAACAGATAAACAATATGCTCATACCTATTACAAAAGAGTAATCTTTGAATACAATCAATTTATTCCGC
>JACOTM010000013.1 GCA_016178305.1 Flavobacteriia bacterium
ATAAACTATACAAATGAGATTGTATTGAACTTTGATCGGTACTCTTTTTTTCCATGAATCCTAAAGTAGAAATTTTTTCTATTTAAAACTCCCAGCACCTCAAAATAAAATTATCCCATGTTTACTCGCTAAGCAATTAAATAAAAAGATTAGATTTCCAAATATTCCTGCTTTTATTATGAAAGTTATTTTAGGTAAAAGATCTATTTTAATATTACAAGGATATGCTGTTGATAACCATAAATTGACCAATACAAATTTTACTTTTAAATATAAAACGATTGAAGATGCTTTGCAAGATTTAATCTAAAATATAGAATAGGAAGGTGTTATTATGCTGTTTTAAGTGATTTAACAGATTTTATTGATTTGGCTATTAATTCTATGATTTGTTTTTCATAACCTTCATCTCTGCTTCTAAAAACATACGTTACACCATCAATTACTTTTTGGGCATAAACATGGTAAGATTTGTGAGGAATACCAACAGTAGAAGATGCTTTGGCGCTGCCATCCACTTTTAGAACTTGCTCATACAAAATGAAATCTTTTTCATCAATTAAATACTTGATTTTATAAAATTCTAATTCTTTTAATTCTTTTTTTCTGGAAACAACCATGTCTGTATAATCTCCCCAATCATCAATTAGTAAATGAAAATTTTGACCAACAATCACTTCCCATTTAAAATCATCCTCAGAATGAATCACTTCAGGTTTTGTTGAAGCTCCAATATCAGCAGTTTCATCGGGTAACATAATCATTGCTGGAATATCAAAGTCTTTTAGATTAAAACCTTGAAATTCATAATAATCATCATCAATATTTAAACCATTATCAGCAACATTTTCTTCTTCTTTTGTTGTTCCACATGAACTTAAGCAAAAGGAAAAACAAATTATCGTGAAGAAAAGAATTAATTTAAAATTATAATTTTTCATTTAATTTTTATTAATATGCTCTTGTAGTAATATTTTAACAAACAAAAATAATGTTTTTTACGAAGTTAGAGACCTCTTTTAATGAAAAAAACAGAATTGTACGAAAACATACGTAAAATTACATAATAATTACACCTTTTGAACCTAAAATTGGAATTGGTTTAATATTATTATCATTGATTGATTCCGCTAAGAAAACAAATTTTTTATCATACATTTTATCATTTACCCAAAAACTAACCCAATATTCATTTGAAAGACCGAAAACTTCTTCAACGATAGGTTCTATTTTTGCAGCTTCATTCGGAAGCATTAACTCGATGCAATGTCTTAAGGTAGATGTTTGTATTTTTTCGCCTGTATTTGCATTCTGTCCATATCCTTTACTTGTAATAATAATACCTTCCATGATGTCATCTCTTAAATTTAAAAGATAAACATTGTATTCTTTTTCATTAATCTCATTGATTGTTTGAACTACGGCAACGGCAACGTTTTCTACTTTCGGGCCTAATAATTCTTCTCTCATTTTCTTTTTTTATTTTGCTAATATTCTACCTAATGTTATATATTTAAATAGACATTTTGGATGGCCAATTTTTGCAATATTTTCTTTTTCTTCTGCTTTTTCAATATTAACATCTCTTTTTTGTCCCAATCTAACAATAACGATGTTTTCATTTGGAATACTGATGATATATTGTCCTAAAATTCCTCGACTGATTTTTCATCTCCATCTTTTTTATCGAGACTCCAAAATGCGTTTTGTTCACACCCAATTTTATCCCAAATTTTTTCTTGGCAATAAGCTGCTAAATCTTGTTTTGTGGCTTTTTCCAAGATAAAACCTAACAATTGAGAATTTCCACTTTGATATTCAAATCGCTTACCTGGTTTTTCAATTGCATGTTGTCTTGTAACTAAGCCATATAAATCACTTCCATAATAAGATTCTGCATTTTCAGATAAAGGGTTTTTACCACTTTCTTGCCAGTCTAAACCTGAAGACATCATTAGTAAGTGTCTGATCGTAATTTTTTCTTTACCACCAGTATTAAATTCAGGAATATATTTCCCTACTTTTTCATCTAACGACTTTATTTTTCCTTCGTCAATTGCGACTCCAATTAATAATGACACTACTGTTTTAGCAGCTGAAAAAGAATTTGATACGGTTTGTTTTTGGTGTTCATCAAAGTATTTTTCAAAAACCAAACTGTCATTTTTAAATACTAAAAATGCTTTTGTTTCAAACTGTTTAATAAATGCATTGTATTTTTTAGGAATTGTCGTTGAATTATAATTTCTTGCAATTAAACAAAGATCTTTATGTTTTGATTTTTGGATTGATTCATTATAAAATACGTCTTTATCATAAATGGAAGGACCACTTCTACCTTTCAAATATGTGTTTGCAATGCCTTTATACAAGTAAAATCTACCAGATAGAATAATGAATAAATTAGCAATTATTAAAAGTGCTAAAGTAAAATAACAGATAAATTTTAGTGTTTTTTTTATCAGTTGAAATAGTTTTTTTGTTTTAGACATAATGGTATTCGAATTGTTTAGCTAATTTTTCCTTTAAGATTTCAGCGACTTCTTTCATGTCAACTTCTCTTCCGAGTTCTTGTTTCATGGAAGTTACTGCTTTATCATCAATTCCGCAAGGAATTATGTTAGAAAAATACGATAAATCCGAATTGATATTAAATCCAATTCCGTGCATAGTTACCCAACGAGAACTTTTTACTCCCATTGCGCATATTTTTCGGGCTTTTGAAGAGTTTGGTTCAATCCAAACACCTGTTAATCCTTCCATTCGATCTCCCATTATTTGATATTCTGCCAATGTATCAATTACGGCTTGTTCTAAAAAGCGAAGATATTTATGAATATCTGAGAAAAAATGGTCTAAATCAAAAATGGGATATCCAACTAATTGTCCTGGACCATGATAAGTAATATCACCACCTCGATTAATTTTATAGAAATTGGCATTGTTTTCTTGTAATTGCTCTTCATTTAATAGCAAATGATCAACACTTCCACTTTTGCCTAAGGTGTAAACATGAGGATGTTCACAAAATAACAGATAATTTTTAGTGACTATTTCAGTTTCACCATTTCTAATTTTGATTTTAGAATCTATTGTATCAGCAAATAATTTTTCTTGAAAATCCCATGCTTCCTTATAGTCAATTAAACCAAGGTCTTTAAAAATTACTTCTGGCATTTGCTACAATTAAAATTTAGAAAGTTCTTCTTTCAAATAATCAATAATTTTAATATCCATGACATCTACTTGATTTAATTCTGATAAGAAGTAAGAAGACCAATCTACTAAATTAATCATATAAATTGATCGTTCAATTTGATTTGATCCAATGGCTTCTATGATTTTAACGTAGTCCGTTTTTGTTTTAATTTGATTTACGGTTATTTCGAAACGCTTTTTGTTTCTAGGAAAAATATCTTTTGTATCAAAAAAAACGGTTGCAAAACGGTTATCACCACCTCCCCAACCCACAAGTTCATTGTGATTCATTTCAGGAATTACATGATGCCAGCATAAAAGTTTTGAATTTTCATTGAATTGCTGTCTTGCTCTAATAATAATTGGTTCATAAGCAGCTGTAGAATAAAATACGCCGACTTTATTTTTCAAAAAGTGAGCTAATTCTAAAGCTTCTTTTTTGATTTGTTCTTGATTGTTTTGAATTAATATTCCAGCAGATTCAAGACTTTTCAATGCTGAAAAATCCATAAATCCTAGCTGAACAAAAATGTTAACCAATTGAATTAAAGAAAAAGCTAAAGCTGTTCTAGGAGGATTGCCACCAGGAACAACTACAAAATCATAGTTATTTGATTCACAAAATTCTTTGAGTTGGCCACCAGAACAAATTCCAATAATACGAGCTCCCTTTTGTTTAGCGCTTTCAAGACTAATCATTGTTTCTTCTGTATTTCCTGAATAAGAAGATCCGAGAACAAGCGTATATTGGTTTACAAAATTGGGTAAAATATAATCATGACAAGTTGCAACGGGTATTGTAATTTCATTTTGGGACCATTTTGCGACAATTTCGCCACCAATTCCCGAACCTCCCATTCCACATATTACAATGTTTCGAATTTCTTGATTTGTATTTTTCACTTCAACTTTCGAAGCTATTTGTAAAGCATCTATTATATTTTGAGGGAATTCTGAAATTAATTTTTCCATGAAAATGTTGTAATTGAACAATCTGTTTCTTAGTTTAAACACAATATAAATGCAAATATATAATTATCAAATTTATTTAAAAACTTTGATCGCTTAAAATGTTGCAATTCTATCGTATTATTCTTTATTTTTTTGTTCCGAAAGATATTGTAAATGTTTTGCCATTCGTTTCATCATCCATTTACGAATGAGATACATAAATAGAGCAATTATAGAAAGAATATAATAACCACCCCATTTTTTAAAACCATCCGTTATTCCAAGATAAGTAACTATAACCGGGATAATTATGGCTACGATTAACCAAAATTTTAACATTAAATTATTGTAAACATTCATTTTTTCTATTTTTTATTTTCTTTATCAAAATCAATTTTCCCTTTTGGCTTTATGAACTCATAATAGCTAAAGTCTTGTTTGGTACGAATACCATCTCCAAATAAAATTCCTCCTGGAGTTCTAACAATCACACTTTTATTGGAATAAATTGCACTATCTTTTTGATTCCAATTCAATTCCTCTGTTTCTAATCTTTGTTTCTTTTCAAAATTATACAATTGAACGGAATCTTTTACAAAAAAGAATCCTTTAGAATAATTTATTTCTCCATATAAAGCTGTAAGTTGTGAGACTATTTCTCCTTTTTCAGAAAAAAAATTGATTTTTAAACCATCTTTCAATTTCATTATTGACTCAGGTTTCGTATAAGTTTCTGCTAATTTTGCAAACACTTGAATTTTAGCATATCCTGAATCGGTATATTTTACTTCTAAATTTTGTGTAACATTATCTGGAGATTTGGGATCATAAGTTACTTTTTTTATCGTATCAATATCATTGACACATGCAAATAACATAACGAATATGCTACTCAAGATTATGCCGCTATAAAATTTTAGTAGTTTCAAAAGTTTAATCTAATTTTCTTTTAACAAACCATCTTTCATAGATTGAAGGGGCAAAAGAGAAGCCAACATTTATACCATAATAATTTTCGGAAAATAAACTTTTATTGTTAGTTGACCTTGTCCCTAATGCAAAACTTAAATTAATAGAAGATAATGATTTTTGTGATAACACAGGGATTCCAAAGCCAATGGTTAAGCCTTTATCTTTAACTACTAAATTGTTTTGTAAATAAGGTAATGAATAAATATATCCTCCAATTCGGTATTTCGTTTTAACAAAAATTGAACTATGATTTGATTTTTCATTATCCATTATTTCTGGTGTATATTGAATTCCAAATGTTAATTTAGTTGTTTTTTGAAAACCATAATTTGTTGAAACGCCACTTGCCCGACTGCTAAATTTAGACCAATCCGTATTGTTTAAATTGACATGTAAAGTTAATTCTGAATTTCGGACATTGTTCCCATTTTTGTATTTATCATTGTATTTAAAAGAATAACTTGCCCCTAAAGTAGTTGATGGAGCTGTTTTATAATGTAAAAAAGTTGTATCGCTAGTTAAAATAACGTATGAAAATTGATTGGAATAAACTTCTAAGTATGACATTAGATTATCAACTTGTTTCGCGAAAAAATCTTCTTGAGGTTCAATGACAGCTGTTAAAGTATATTGATTTTTAGCATTAATTTTTTGATTGTAATATATTCCAAATTGATAGTGTACAGCATTTAATCGCGTAGATGATTCAAAAGTCCCACCACTACTAGAGTCTTTACCTAATAAGTTGCTAGATTTACTATTTGTGACATTATTAAAAACATATCCTAAATTTGCTCCAACCGCTAAACGAATTTTTTTCAATTTGATAATATCTGAAGAAAAACCTACAAAAAATTCAGAGGTGTTTCCTGATCCTTTGTAAGTATGTTTAATTGAATCTCCAGAAATAGGTTGAACTTCATAAAAATTGTAGCCTCTTCGTGTAAATGGTTTTAAACCAATGGCAAATCCAAAATGTTTAGCAAACGATAATCCAAATGCAAAATGATTGACTAGGATTGTTTTATTAAAACTAGGATTGGTTGATTGATTATAAAAAGATAATCTAGATGAAATTCCTGTTGAAAATATCGGTTGTCCTTTCCCCAGACTATTATAAGTTGCGGGATTATAAAAGTTTAAAACAGTTGAGTCAAAATAACTTATTGTTGAATTACCCAATCCCCCAAAACTTGCATGGTCGAGACCTTCAGATTCCCCAAAACCGTAGTAACTGTATGGAGAAGTATTGGTTTGTTGTCCGTAACTCAAAGTTGTTATGATAATAACTAGGATACTTAAAATTCTATTTAGCATTCAATTCGTATATTATGTAAAGTCCCTTAAGGGTTAAATTTTCATCTGCAAAGATGTTGTTTTTTAAAGGGAAATCAAAATATTCTGCGTCTCCACCTGTCACAAAAAAAGTTAACTTGCTCAATTCTTGTTCATAACGAAAAATAAAATCCTTTAATTCACTTTGAATTCCATTTAAAACACCGGAAATAATAGATTCATTTGTATTCGTTCCAATTAAATTATTTTTTATTCTTGCATTTAACAACGGTAAATTTCCTGTGTAAGCATTTAAAGCTTTATATCGTAAGTGTATTCCAGGAGAAATTGAACCTCCGAAATAGTTGCCATTTTCATCTGTGAAATCAAATTTAATACATGTTCCAATATCGATTACAACATTTTTATTTCTTTTAGAAAGGGTATATCCTGCCACGGCATTACAAATTCTGTCTAATCCTAAAGTTTCTGATTTATACTTGATTTGAATGGGTAACAAGCTATTCTGATTAAAGACTTGCACCTGTTCAAATCTTGAAATAAGTTTATTGGTGTCATTTATTGAAAGTACTGACGCTAAAAAAACAGTAGGTTTTCCAAGACTTAAATAGATTTCATCTAAATTAATAAGGTTTAGATACTCAAATCGATGTACTTTTTCTAAATTCCCATTCTTAAACACTCCTAATTTTAAAGAAGTGTTCCCTGCATCCAAAATAAAAACTATCTGATTTTGATTCATCTAACAAAGATAATAGAAGAAAAATAAAAAAAAAGCAAAATTATAGTTTGATTTTTAAATTTAGTTTCTATCTTTGCCCCCACAAATAAGGATGGTGCCTTAGCTCAGTCGGTAGAGCAATAGACTGAAAATCTATGTGTCCCTGGTTCGATTCCTGGAGGCACCACAGTAGGGAAGCAATAGCTTCCCTTTTTTTATGTTAAAACATACCAAATTAAAGGGATTCAGCTAGAATACCGATTCTATCAAAGTATATCAAAACACAACAAATATTGAATTTAAAGTGACCTTTTCGGTTACCTGCGTTATTTTTGACTTTATCAGGTAACCGAATTTTTCAAAAACCATTGAATTTACTAGGTTTCAGAACATCGATACAAACAGAATTAATTATTAATTAGGTAACCTCTTCAGTTACCACAAATGTTTCGAAAAAATGAAATTGAATTACACCTTTAACACACTTGTTTGGATTAACAAATCCAAAGCAAAAAATGGAATCGCACCTATTTACATTAGAATTACTATTGACGGTAAAAGAGTTGAAATATCAACAGGTAAAACAGTAGCCATTGAAAAATGGAGTTCAGAGGGACAAAATGTAAAAGGAAACAATGATGAAGCAAGAACTACTAATCAATTTATTCGATTAATGATTGGACAAATAGAGAAGATTCATTTAAACATTTCAAATCAAAATATTATTCCAACAGTATTTATGATTAAGCAGCAACTTTTAAATAAAGACGAAAATACGAAACAAAAACAAAAAACGATTTTAGATGCTATAAATTACCATAATAAAAAAATGGAAGAAATGGTTGATATAAATAAAATCAGTAAAAGCACCTTAGCAAGATACAAAATGACAAAAAATAAAATTATTTCATTTATGAAATCTCAATATAAATGCGGGGATTTAGAGCTGTTCCAACTTCGTCTTTCTTTTATTACCGAATTTGAACACTATTTATTAACTGATGGTAAATTAAATACAAATACCGCACACAAACATATTAAAAATGTTAAAAAAATAATTAATGTTGCGATTGGTTTAGACTGGATTCAAATAAATCCTTTTACTCAATTTAGATGTTCATACAAAAACCCGGAAAGAGAAATCCTAAATCAAGTTGAAATTGATAATATCATTTGCAAAGATTTAAAATATGAAAGATTAGAAAAAGTAAGAGATGTATTTATTTTTTGTTGTTATACAGGTTTTGCATATTCCGACGTTAAAGCTTTCAGCCGAAATGCCGTTACTTTGGGGATTGATGGTGAATATTGGTTATCTACTTTTAGACAAAAAACTGGGATTAAAGAAAGTGTTCCTCTATTACCAATTGCTAAAGAAATTATTGAAAAATATAAAAATCATCCTTATTGTGAAAGACACAATAAACTTTTACCAGTTAATTGTAATCAAAGGTTTAATGAATATTTAAAAGAAATCGCTTTGCATTGTAAAATCAATAAAAAATTAACCTCACACATTGCACGACATACATTTGCAACGACAATAACACTTGCTAATGGAGTTCCAATTGAAACTGTAAGTTCAATGTTAGGTCATACAAGTATTCGAACAACTCAAATTTATGCAAAAGTAGTTGAACAAAAAGTGAGTGATGATATGAAAAAGTTAAGAGAGAAGATGGCAAATGTAGTGTCAATTTCAAAAGTTGGATAACCGAAATAAATTCTTCAAATATGCAAAATCCTTGTGCTAAAGCACAGGGATTTTTATTTTAATAAATAATTACAACATTTAACAATATTTATTGGTTTTTGCTACACTTTGAATACAACAAAATAATAAATTTACATTTATGAAATTTTAATAAATGCGTTTAGTATCATTTTGCTAAATATTCGTTAAATATTCAAAAATAGTACTTTGTTTTTGTACACTTAAATTAATAAGCTATGAAAGTTTGTTTTGCTGAATTATTCAATGAAATGGAAAATCGTATCAATTCATTATCAAAAGAAAATCATATTGAATCATATTCCTATAAAATTCAAATTGTCGAAAACGTACTTGATAAGCTTAAGTTAATATTGAATGACAAAAAATTTCAAAGTGATTCCGATGAAATCAACTATTTTAAAAACCTTAAACCAACTATCATTGCAAGGTTAGTTATTTATAAACGATTACAGCAAATTGAATTTGAAAAACCCCATGGTTCTGTAGATAAAAAAATAGCTCATTTGGTTTGTGAGTTGAATCGTTTAACAAGATATAGTAAAGCCAATTCCGTTTTTGTACAATACATTCGTTCCGGTAGAACTCATCTTGATTCAGAATATTTCTTGCGAAAAAATGCTAAAATAAATCAGATGTATGAAACATTTGCAAGTGAAATAGATTATACAACAGGTACTGGTTTTGATTATAGATTAGCAGTTTTAATGGCGCATGAACAAATTGAAAATCATGTCCAAGAACAAATAGATTCCTTAAAAAATCCTTCCCATAAAAATAATTTTGAATTTCATTCCCAATATGATACCACATGTGGAATAAATCAACTCAATTGGACAATCTCTCAAGCCGATTTAGTTGAGCTTATTTACGGTCTTTATTCCATGAAAGCATTTAATCATGGGCGCACTGAAATCAGGGAAATTGCTGAGTTTTTAGAGGAAAAATTTAATGTTAAATTGAACAATGTTTATCGCTCTTTTTCAGATATAAAAAATAGAAAATCAGTTGATCGATTTAAGTTCATTACTCAAATGTTAGAACAATTAGAAAATATTTCTGATGAAATTTTCATTACAAATGATAAAAATTAAGCTTCATCTCCAATAAAATCAATCATTTTGAAATTAATTTAATAAAAATCATTCCACATGTGGTATCGTATGTGGAAAGAAAAATATTCAAACTACTGACCTTTGTGACATAATCAATTAAAATTAATTTTTATGTCAGCAGTTATCATTACAGTAGAAGATTTAGAAAACTTTAAATCTGATTTATTAAGTCAATTGAAAGAATTCATTTTGACAAGTCCGGCAATTCAAAGGACAGAAGTAAAACACGAGTCTATTCAAACGAAGTGGTTAAAATCCTATCAAGTACAAAGACTTTTGGGAATCTCACCAGGAACACTTCAAAATCTAAGAATCAACGGAACATTACCCTACACCAAATTGGGAGGTACGCTATTGTATAACAACGAGGACATCCAAAAGATTATCAATAACAATATGCGAAACAATTTTGGACTATGATACCGAATAATTCTTCGGTGAATTACATCAAACATTTAACCGAAGTTTTTTCAAGGTTTACTGAAGAAGAAAAACTTTCAGCATACCACATAAGTTTATATGTAGCACTTTTTCAAATTTGGAATATGAATCGTTTTCAAAACCCTTTCATCATTTATCGCTCAGAAATTATGTTGATTTCTCGTATAGGTTCAAAATCAACTTACCATCGTTGTTTATGCGATTTGGAAAAATTTGGTTATCTCAATTATTTTCCTTCCAAAAATGCTTTTGTAGGAAGTAAAATTGAAATTATTTCATTTGACAATTGCAGTCCCATGAGTGGTACAGATTTGGGACATCAGAAAGAGCCAAGTAGTCCCATGGGAAGTACAAATGTGGGACAACCCTGTCCCACAGGAGGACATCAGAAAGAGCCAATTAATAAACATATAAAACATAATAAACATATAAACATAACTATAGAGCAAAATGAATTTTGCCAAGCAGAAAAACAACCCAAAAAGAAAGTAAAAAATTCTTCTTTTGAAGTTCCTAAATTGGAAAATGTAATTGAATATTTCAAAGCGAAAAAACAATCAGAAATAGAAGCCCATAAGTTTTTTAATTATTTCGAATCAAACGGATGGAAAGTTGGAGGAAGAACACCCATGAAAAATTGGCATGCCTCGGCCAATAATTGGATATTGAATTCAGAAAAATACAAAAACAATCTATTCCAACCAAAACGAGATAATCTCCACACCAACCAAAACAAAGATTATTCCATTCCTCTATAGATCCATAGCTCGCTATTGGAAAAAAATATTTCAAATACATTGGTTTAAACCTAAATATTTAATTACAATGATTCATAAAAGCAAAATACCATTTCAAACCCAAAACGGGTATAGAATATTTGATTTTAATCAATGTTTAGCATTTCTATTTAAAGAAGGGAGAAAAAAATATGGTAAAAATTTTAACATCAAGCATGAAGATAGAGAAGTTTATTATAAAATGTTGATTTACGCTATCCATGATATAGAAAATTGCCAAAAACACAATATTGATTTAAAAAAAGGAATATTGATGTTAGGACCCGTAGGAAGCGGGAAAACAAGTTTAATGTATTTAATGAAACATTTTTTCTTTCCATATTACCAATATCATGTAAAATCTGTAAGAGAAGTCGCCTTTGAATTTATAAATAATGGATATCAAACGATTCACAAATACGGTAAATCTGAAATTTATTGTTTCGATGATTTAGGTGGAGATTCCGGTGTCATTGACCAGGTTATTCCGGTTTCGAGTGACCACCCTATTCCGGTGAAGTTTGACCAGGTTATTCCGGTTTTTATTTAATTTTGAATCAGTTTGTTAAGTTTAAAATTTTATGATTTAGAAGAAGAACTATTATCAATTTAAAGTCGTCTTGAATGATAACTTAATAGGGTTAATATATTATCGAACATCAGCAGACGTAGCAGATTTTATATTAGCTATTTATGATAATGTAGGAAATTATAAACAAAGTTTCATTGTAGCTAGTGTATATGGAGAATATGATATAGAAAGAGAAAAAAGTTGTATTTTAAATAAGGACAATACGATTTTAATTAAAGATATTTCATTAAAAGAGATAACAGGTGAGGAACATCAAAAAGCAATCAAGATAGAATATTTATACAAAATTGTTGAGAATAATGTAAAATTGGTAAACGAAACAAATCCTGTCGAAATAGAAGTTTTCATTGATGAACATTCAAACATAAAAGAACAATAATGTTATAGTTAAATACACCGCACTGCTCAGCAACCCAGCAACCTCTACAACAATCCTATCAAACAACTGCGCAACCTCTTCACTTTTCCACAACAAACTCTGCATTATACCGTAGAACACATAAAATCAGGTAATAAAAAAGACACCTCGGTCGGTTATTCGGTCGAGGTTTTATTTTTATTTGACAATTATATCCAAACTGGAAGAACAAGATATATCCTTATAACCATCTATTGCCAATAATTGCGTATCCACCCAACTAAATACATCTTTTCTAAAAATTAAATAGTCTTGGTCTTTAGCAAAAAAGCATAGATGTTAAGTATCCGCCCGACTAAGCACATCTTTTCTAAAAATTAAATAGTCTTGATCTTTGCTTAAAAAAGAAAAGATGTTAAAAGACGAAATGTTCAGGTTGATTGAAGACTGGAAAAATAGCGGATTATCGAAATTGGATTTTCTA
>JACOTM010000014.1 GCA_016178305.1 Flavobacteriia bacterium
GTCGGGGTTTAGTTCACAAAAAGTTTTTTCGGGAGTTTTATCTTTTTTGCAAGCAATGGGCAAGATAAAAAAGCAAGCCAAAACTAAACAGATTTTAATTTTCTTTTGGTGTTTATTAAGAATGTGGGGCATTGGGTTCATTTATTATTAAGTTTTCAAATTTATATTTTAATGCTTTGTTATTTAATGATTTATGTCATATTTTAAAAATTTCAACTCTTCATTTATATTATTAATTTAACCTAATCAGTAGTAGTATGTTAGTTTTTTTAGTTATTAGTTCCGCTGCACATCGAAACTAATTATTATTCAATATGGTAATTGACTAAATTCCAAACTTGGTTGCTGTCTATTAATTCTTTACGGATTAAGCCAACTCCTTTTGAAAAGTAATGATTTGTTGGTTGTTTTCCTTCAATAACAGTATTATTTTCGTGGATTACTATAGTTTTATTAAAATTATAAAAATTATTATGATATGTACCATATACATATCTAACTTTTACAGAATCATTTAGATAATCTGTATTATTATATGCAAACCCATAATACCCAACTTTATAATTTACCATAAAACAAATATCTTCCCATAAATCAAAAGGCTTCATTTTTGACCTCATTATATAAATACATCTACTTTCTACAGGTTGAGTAGAGCTACAAGTTGATACTCCTCCAGCATAACCAATAGGATAATAATGATATTCATACCCTGTTAAAGCACTTTTATAGCGTGCATCAAAATCATAAGTAGGAGTGTTGGTGCATTCTGTTACGTACATTGAGTCTCTCACTTTGGATGTTTCTTCTTCATACACCCACCAAGAGCCTATTTTAAACAAGAAAAAATCCTTTGCTTCGGAGATAGGGGCACATTGGTCGGGGTTTAGTTCACAAAAAGTTTTTTCGGGAGTTTTATCTTTTTTGCAAGCAATGGGCAAGATAAAAAAGCAAGCCAAAACTAAACAGATTTTAATTTTCTTTTGGTGTTTATTAAGAATGTGGGGCATTGGGTTCATTCATAAGCTTTTGTTTTTAATCTTAATTCTCTCAAAGTTATAACGTTTATAACAATTAAAAAGTAAGTTTCCATTAAAAAATAATTACAAATATATTAACCTGAGATTCTGTGTTAATTTCACACTCAGATTTTATTTTAATTTGAAAGAAAGATATTTGTTTTTAGATGTTTAGTACTATAGTTTGAATCTTTCGAAAGGAGCTAAATCAAGATAACAATACTACCCTTTTGAATTTAATTGAAAAACTTTTTTGTATTTCGTCTATAAAAAGCGATTTACTTCTCAAAAGTCTCTTGAAATAGCTCGCTATTCCTTCTAGTCTTTTAATCGTAACTCACTATTTATAGGCGATCTGAATGCAAAATTTGAATCGAACTCCTATGTTTAATAATTTTAATTTCGGAAACAAATATTAATCTTCACTCATTTCCCATTCACCAGATGAATAATTTTGATATATAATTTCGTCACCATGTGTTTCTTCATGTGGTAAAATTTCCCATTCCCCTTTCCAAAGATTCTGATTGGGATAAAATATTCCATTATAAATCACTTCATGTCCTTTCTGATTCACATCGATAGATATTTGATTGTCATCATCTACGGAATAAGATACAGGATAAACAATTACAAAATGAATTTCATTGGCTGTAATTTTCCCTTTTACTTTTGGCAATTCAGGATATAAATCACGAAACTCATCATCATAAGAAACACCTTCAAATTCACCATTTTTGATACTTACATACATTTCAAAATTGACATCATCAACTTCTCCATACTCTTCTGGATTGTATGAAAATTTTCCTTTCCAGATTAATGCTTCCTTTGATATGTGTGACATTCTAAATGTTTTTATCAAAAATAAACGATTAATTTATATTTTGAAATAAAACTTTAAAAAGTGCATCATTAACCTCAGTTCGATTAATATTTTACACTCAGATTTTAATTAAATTTGAAAGGACAAGGCGTGTTTTCGCAGGTTTAGCTGGCTAAATCAAGAAGACACAACGAAGGCTTTTCGAATTTAATTGAAAAGCATTTTGTACATTTCACCTATAAAAAGTGATTTACTTCCTAAAAGTCTCTTGAAATAGCCCGCTATTCCTTCTAGTCTTTTAGTCGTAACTCCCTATTTATAGGCGATCTGATTGCAAAATATTAATCGAACTGAGGTTATTAAAAAAAGTCCCACATAAACTATTTGAAATTTCCAACTATCTTTGTGGCTCTAAAGTTGAAAATATCATGAGTAAAGCAAAATATACAATTACCGCAGCATTACCTTATGCAAATGGACCGTTACATTTAGGGCATGTGGCCGGAGTTTACCTTCCTGCTGATATTTTTGTTCGTTTTTTAAGAATGAATCGTCATGATGTAGTTTTTATTTGTGGAAGTGATGAACATGGTGCAGCAATTACTCTACGCGCTAAAAAAGAAGGTATTACACCCCAAGAAATTGTTGATAAATACAACAAACAAATAGGTGATTCTTTTAAAGATTTCAATATTTCATTTGATATTTTTCATAGAACATCAACAGATTTACATAAAGAAACAGCACAGGATTTTTTTAAAAAATTACATGAAAATGGAAAATTTACACAAGAAATCTCAGAGCAATATTACGATGAAGAATACAATCAATTTTTAGCTGATCGCTATATCACAGGAACTTGTCCTAAATGTAGTAATGCAGGGGCTTATGGAGACCAATGTGAAAAATGTGGCACCGATTTAAGTCCAACTGAATTGATTGATCCAAAGTCCACATTGAGTGGTAAAACACCTGTATTAAAAACAACGTCTCATTGGTATTTGCCAATGGATCGTCATGAAGAATGGTTGCGAACATGGATAAAAGAAGGGAAATTGAACGGTGTCCAACAACACGATCCCAAATTATGGCGCAATCAAGTCAACGGACAATGCATGTCTTGGATTGATGGTGGTTTGCATTCTCGTGCCATGACAAGAGATTTGGATTGGGGAGTTAAAGTTCCCCTGCCTGATTCAGAAGGAAAGGTATTATATGTTTGGTTAGATGCACCAATAGGCTATATTTCAGCAACAAAACAATGGGCTTTAGACCATCAAAAAGATTGGAAAGATTATTGGACAGGTGATCGAAAATTAGTTCATTTTATTGGAAAAGACAACATTGTATTTCATGCAATCATTTTTCCGATTTTATTAAAAGATCATGGTGACTTAATTTTACCTGATAATGTTCCTGCGTATGAATTTTTAAATTTAGAAGGAGATAAATTTTCTACTTCACGAAACTGGGCAGTTTGGTTACACGAATATATTGCCGCTTACCCAGATAAATTAGATGAATTAAAATATGTGTTAACAGCTATTGCTCCTGAATCAAAAGACAGTGAATTTACTTGGAAAGAATTTCAAACGAGAGTGAATAGTGAATTGGCAGATATTTTAGGGAACTTCGTGAACAGAGCTTTGGTATTAACGCATAAATATTACGATGGAGCAGTACCAACTTTAGGTAATTTGACACCAGAAGACGAACAAATCTTAGCTGAAATGAAAGCTATACCTGCGCGTATTTCAAAATTGGTCTATGCTTATAAATTACGTGATGCACAGGCAGAAGCAATGAATCTAGCTCGATTAGGAAATAAGTATTTGGCAGACAATGAACCTTGGAAATTAATCAAAACAGATGAGATTCGTGTTCAAACAATTATGAATATTGCTTTACAAATTACGGCGAATTTGAGCATTGTATTGCAGCCCTTTTTACCTGCAACAGCAATTAAACTTTCTCAATTTTTAAATTTTTCAAATGATGATTGGACAATAGCAGGAGATGCGAATTTAATTGCGTCAGGGCATAAAATTAACAATCCTTCAATCTTGTTTCAAAAAATAGAAGATGCTTTAGTTGAAAGAGAATTAGCGAGTTTGGAAGCTTCAAAAAGTGTGAATTCAGCTGCTCCAGAAGTAATAAATACACCACAAAAAGAAATCGTTTCCTTTGAGGATTTTACCAAATTGGATATTCGCTTAGGAACAATTTTGGAAGCAGAAAAAGTAAAAAAAGCAGATAAATTATTAAAGTTATTAGTGGATACTGGAATTGATCAACGTACAATCGTTTCAGGAATTGCAGCACATTATACTCCTGAAGAAGTTGTTGGAAAAACGGTAAGTGTTTTGTTGAATCTTGCTCCTCGGATGATAAAAGGAATCGAATCCCAAGGAATGATTTTAATGGCTGAAGATATGGAAAGAAAATTAAGTTTTATGATCCCAGAAAAAGGTTTTGAAGCAGGAGGAGAAATTAAATAACGAAAATGTACAGCACAAGTAGCTAGCGTCGAATATCTAACAAATGAATGATTTAATAGCCCAATTTTCAGATAACGATTTTGTCATTCAAACACAGCGACAAATTAGTAAGGATTTTGCAAAATTTGGGTATCATTTTGTTGATGAATTTGAAAAAATAGCTTGGACAAAAACAGCGATTGAATTGGCCATTCAAGAAATTTTAATTGTAATAATTAAACACGGAGAATCAAAATTGTTGCCTCTTATTTATACAATTGATATTGCAGAACACCGATTTTTAAAATTATCACAAGATTCAGATTTTATAATTCGACTTTCCGAGGAAATATTAAAAAGAGAAGCCTTAAAAGTGTATATACGAAGGAATTATTAATCTGAATTCGACTAAAATAAAGCAAGTTAGCAAGCAAAGCTGATGAATTAGCAAGCAAAACCAAACAACTTAGAGGCAAAGCCAAACGGGTTAGTGGCATAGTCGAATAGGTTAGTGAGCAAAGTCGAACTAATCTACCACAATATCATACTTATTCAACAACCCCAAAACCCCTGGATATGTGAATTTTGCTTTTTTTAAAATATTCTTTTCTGGATCTATAGAATAATTAAGAGAAGTTCTAAAATCCGCTTTGAATAAATTTGATTTTTCGAAAACAGCGCCTTCTAAAGTGCAATTTTTGAAAACAGCTTCCGTTAAATCAACTTCAGCGAAATCAGTTTCTTTTAAAATACAAGTTTCAAATTTTGTTTTTTTTAATTTTTTTTGAAAAAAGGTAGCAAAATCCAATTGACATTCTTTGAAATTTACAGTAAATAGAAAATCATTGCAGACACTAAAATCTACTCCAACTAACTTACAATTAATAAATTCAACGTCTTTTAAGCCTATGCCATTCCATTTTAAGTTAGAAAAATTACAATTCACAAAGGTGCAATTCACAAAATCAACCATTGAAAAGACCCCAGCTGAAAAGTCACAATTATCAAAATGACATCCATCAAAATCTCTACCAGCTATTCGTTTTTTAGCATAATTTTTATTTTTAAAATTTTCATCTTGGTGCAGAGTACTTGCCATTCTATTAAAATTTATTCAAAGTTAGTAATAGAATTGAAGTCTTAAATCAAAAAATGTATCTTTGCCGAAAATCAAAAAAACAAATGAATTCAAAGTTGAAAAAATCATTATTGGTCTTTAGTATCAGTTTTGTCATTATTCTAATCTTATTTTTCATGTTTCCGATTAACTTATTTGATGGAGAAATAATTGTAAAAAAAGGATTGGTAGAAGAAAAAATTCAACGACCATTAAGTTTATCTTATTTCATTGGAATGGGTTATGATTCTAAAGATATGGATATAATTAAAGACTTTTATTTGTTACCAAAAGGATATTTAACTGCTTTTTTGTTAATTTTTTGCTTTCCAGCATTACTTTCCTACAGAATTTTTCTAGGAAAAAAAGAGAAATGAATCAATATTTAATAATCCCTTTAATTTATAGAGATTCAAGTAAGATAAATTTTATTTTATCTATAAGATAGGTTGCTGACAAACAACAATTTAAGTTTAATTAAAATCTGTTTTGTATTCTAATACTTCAAATAAAAAAGAAATATTAACGAATAAAAGTATCAAATATACAGGTCTAGGATTCCAATAATATTTTTTTTTAAAATAACTTAAATCGATTTTGTAGTTGACATGATAGAAGTGTTTGTTTACTTTTGGATTTAGAATTTTTTACTAAAATAAACAAGATATGAAAAAATCATTACTTTTAGTTGGAGCTTTAGTATTATCGTCAGCAGCTGTAAAAGCTCAAACGATTTTCTCTGAAGATTTCAATGCGGCAACTACTTTACCAGCTGGTTGGGTTTTGCATAATGTTGATGGATTTACTCCTGCAACAAATGTAAACTTTGTAACTGATGCGTGGGTAGTTAGAGCGGATGCAACAACTCCAGCAAATGGAAATATTTGTACTTCTACAAGTTGGTACACCCCTGCAGGTGCAGCTAATGACTGGATTGTAACTCCAGCTATTACCGTTCCAGGTACAGGTACTTACAATTTAATTTTTGATGCACAAGCACCAGATGCAAATTACGCAGATGGATACCAAGTTTATGTTTCTACAACAGGAACAGCAGTTGCTGATTTTACAGCACCAGCAATTTCTACTGTTGCAGCAGCTACAGCAACATGGACTCCACAATCAGTGAGTTTAGCTGCTTATGCAGGTCAAACAATTTATATTGCAATTGTTAATAATTCAAATGATATGTTCTTATTGAACATTGATAATGTTGTAGTAAAACAATTACAAGCAAATGATGCTAATTTAACAGGAGTTACATTAAACCGTTATTCAGCAACATCAACAAACAACACTTTAAGTGCAGCTATCAAAAATGATGGAAGTACTACAATTACAAGTGTAACTTTGAATTGGAATGACGGAACAGATCATTCTCAAGTAATTTCAACAAACATTGCATCAGGAGCAACGGCAACGGTTAATCACCCAACAGCTGTAACTTATGCTTCTGTTGTAGAGAAAAACATTGTTGTAACTATTACAGCTGTTAATGCTGGAGTTGATCCAAATACAGCAAACAATGGTGGTTCTGCTAAATTCAATACTTTAAGTTCATTACCAGCAAAAAGAGTAGTTTTTGAAGAAGGTACAGGTACATGGTGTGGATTCTGCGTTAGAGGTGCAGTAGCAATGGAATACATGACATTTAACCATTCTGATTTTATCGGTATAGCTGTACATAATGGAGATCCAATGACCGTTACTGAGTATGATGCAAACATGAATTTATCAGGTTTCCCAGGAGCAAATGTTGATCGTTCAATTTTAGGAATGGATGTAAGTAACACTTCTTTTGAGCAAGCATACAATGATAGAAAAAATATGCCAGTTCCAGCTGCTTTAACTGCAGTAGTTTCAGGTACAGGTTCAACAGTTGTTGTTGATGCATCTGCTACATTTAAAACTGTATTTGCAAATGCAAACTACAGATTGGCTTTAGCAATCGTTGAAGATTCAGTTCAAGGAACAACTTCTGGATATGATCAACATAATTATTACAATGGTGGTACTTATGGTGCTTTAACAGATGTGAATGGTTTAGATTACACTGTTTTACCAGCAACTATTCCTCACGATACTTACAAATTTAACCATGTTGCTAGAGCAATCGTTGGTGGTTTTGCAGGTGTTGCTTCTTCAGTTCCTACATCAATTGCTGATGGAGCTGTAGCTACACATACTTTTAACTATACAATTCCTGCAGGAAGCAATAGAGCTTACATGCGTGCAGTGTTAATGTTGGTTGATCAAGATAATGGAGAAATCGTTAACGGTACTGAAGTTGATTTATCTGCTGCAGGATTGAATACAATTTCAACGGACGAATTTAACATGAATGTTTATCCAAATCCAACAACAGATGTTGTAAACGTAAGCTTTAAAGCAAACAATGCAGATTATTCAGTTTCTTTAACTGATTTAGCTGGAAAAGTTGTTTTAGCAAATGAATACACAAACTTGAATGGAACACAAACAATTCAATTGCCAGTTAACAATGTAAAAGCTGGTTCTTATTTGGTTACAATTACTTCAAATAATATTACATATACTCAACATGTAGTTATTAAATAATTAATATAATCATTATTGAAAAGGTCGTTCGAAAGAACGACCTTTTTTTGTATAACAGCCCTTTTTTACTTTTATTTTTTACTTGTTTTTGAATCATTCCTCCTAACTTTTTACTATATTTGGCGGTTCAAAACTGTGATATGTCTAAAATTCGTAAACAAGAAGCACTTGATTATCATTCATCAGGAAAACCAGGTAAAATAGAAGTTATTCCAACTAAACCATATTCATCTCAAAGAGATTTATCATTAGCTTATTCACCAGGTGTAGCTGAGCCATGTTTGAAAATTGCAGAAAATCCAGATGATGTTTATAAATATACCGCAAAAGGTAATTTGGTAGCTGTAATTTCAAATGGAACGGCTGTGTTAGGTTTAGGAGATATTGGTCCTTTAGCTTCAAAACCAGTAATGGAAGGGAAAGGTTTGCTCTTTAAAATATTTGCAGATATCGATGTTTTTGATATTGAAATAGATGCTAAAGATCCAGAATTATTTATTCAAACAGTCAAAGCAATTGCCCCAACTTTTGGAGGAATTAATTTAGAAGATATCAAAGCCCCTGAAGCTTTTGAAATAGAAAGAAGATTAAAAGAAGAATTAGACATTCCATTGATGCATGATGACCAACATGGAACGGCGATAATTTCTTCCGCTGCTTTATTAAATGCACTTGAATTAGCAGGTAAAAAAATAAGCGATGTCAAATTTATTATCTCAGGTGCTGGAGCAGCAGCCATGTCTTGCTCACGTTTGTACCAAGCTTTAGGAGCAAATTTGAAAAACTTTTACATGTTCGACTCAAAAGGACTAATTTGGTCTGGTAGAAAAGATTTAGATGAAAGTAAAATTCCTTACGCGTCTCATAAAAAAGATTTATCGCTGGTTGAAGCAATTAAAAATGCAGATATTTTCGTTGGACTATCAAAAGGAAATATTGTATCTAAAGATATGATCGCATCTATGGCAAATGATCCAATCGTTTTTGCTTTAGCAAATCCGGAACCAGAAATATCTTATAAAGATGCAACCTCTGTACGTAAAGATATTATCATGGCTACCGGACGTTCTGATCATCCGAACCAAGTCAATAATGTATTAGGATTTCCTTTTATTTTTAGAGGTGCTCTAGATGTTCGTGCTACATGCATCAATGAAGAAATGAAATTAGCGGCTGTTCATGCGATCGCTTCTTTAGCCAAAGAAACAATACCAGAAGAAGTCATCGAAGCTTATGGAGAGAAAAATATTCTTTTTGGACGAGAACAAATCATTCCTAAACCATTAGATCCTCGATTAATATATTATGTTGCTCCTGCAGTTGCTAGAGCAGCAATGGAATCAGGTGTTGCAAAAAATCCAATTCAAGATTGGATGGCTTATGAAAATGAACTTAAAAACAGGTTAGGTTTAGACAATAAGTTAATTCGTAACATTACAGAAAAAGCTCAAAGCAACCCTAAAAGAGTTGTATTCGCTGAGGCCGATAATATCAAAATATTGAAAGCAGCTCAAACGGCTTTTGAAGAAGGAGTTTGTACCCCAATTTTATTAGGAAAACGCAAACGAATTGAACAATTAATAACGGAATACAGTATCGAAATTCCAGATATTAATATTATTGATCCGAAATCAGAAGAAGAAGAATGTAGAAGAATTCAATACGGGAAAGCTTTTTTTGAAAAACGCAAGCGCAAAGGATTTACAGAATTTGAATCTATTCAAGTGATGCGTGAACGAAATCATTTTGGTGCAATGATGGTTGAATCAGGGGAGGCAGATGCCATGATTTCTGGAATTTCTCGCAATTATAGAGATGTTGTAAGACCTGTTATTCAAACAATTGGATTGCAAAAAGATGTTCAAACAATGGCAGGGATGTATATTTTGAACACGAAAAGAGGTCCTTTATTTTTAGCTGATACAACCATTAATTTAGATCCTACAGCAGAGGAAATAGCAGAGATTACTAAAAACGTTGCGAAAATGGTTCGTAAATTTAAAGTTACCCCTCGTATTGCTTTATTGAGCTACTCTAATTTTGGTTCTTCTCCAGGAAAAGATCCGGAAAAAATGGCTAAAGCAGTTGAAATATTACATGAAAAATATCCTTCTTTAGTCGTAGATGGTGAAGTACAAGCTAATTTTGCATTGAATAATGATTTGATGCTTGAAAAATTTGCCTTTTCACATTTAGCAAATAAACAAGTAAATACTTTAATTTTTCCAAACCTTTCAGCTGGAAATATCGCGTATAAATTGTTGCAAGAAATGACTGATGGAGATGCCATTGGACCTGTATTAATCGGTTTAAAAAAATCAATTCATGTTTTACAACTTGGATCTACGGTGCGAGAAATCGTAAACATGGTAAAAGTTGCTGTGATTGACGCACAAAACAAATAATAAATGATAACGCACTTAAACGGTAAATTAATTGAAAAAAATCCGACTTCAATTGTCCTTGAATGTCATGGCGTTGGTTATGAAGTGAAAATTTCATTGACTACATTTTCTCAAATAAAAGACGATGAATCACTTAAAATATTTACGCAATTTATTGTACGTGAAGATGTCCAACTATTATATGGTTTCGCAACAAAAGAAGAGCGTGAAATGTTTAATCATTTAATTTCTGTTTCGGGAATAGGACCAAATACCGCTATGATTATGCTGTCATCCTTAAATCCAGAAGAAATAGCTCATGCAATTCAATCTGAAGACGTTAAAACGATACAAAGTGTAAAAGGAATTGGGGTCAAAACAGCACAACGTGTTATCATTGATTTGAAAGATAAAATGTTAAAAATGACATTTTCAACAGAAAATATTTTCATTTTAAACAATACAAATAGATTTGATGCGTTAACAGCATTGGTTTCTTTAGGCTTTGATAAAAAATCTGTCGATAAAGCGTTAGATAAGATTGCTACTACAGATGAAGAAACGGTTGAAATATTAATAAAAGAAGCATTAAAAATATTATAAAATTGGCAATACATAGGACAAATAAAAGGACTATTTTAAAAACGATAATGTTTGGAATCTTTTTACAGGTTTCAAACTTTTTATATTCTCAAGACACCTTAATTTATCCAATCCAAAATTCAAATGATCCAACTCAAACAAAACCTCAAAGTTTTGATTTAGGGGATCCATCTTCCATGAAGCAAACAATTGTTTACGATCCTAAGACTGGAACTTATGTTTTTAAAGAAACAATTGGAAGCAAAGATTTAAATTATAGAAATCCTTCTATGATGACATTGGAAGAATATATAGAATATGAAAGAAGAAAGTCTATCAATCAAAACTGGAAAGAAAAAATAGATGAGCAAACAGCTTTAAATAGACCTTTAGAATTACCTATAAAAATTGGAAGTAAAGTTTTTGAAAACATCTTTGGATCTGATCAAATAACAATTAAACCTCAAGGTTCTGTAGAATTAACTTTTGGAATTAACCACTCGAGATATGATAATCCTATATTACCTGTCCGACAAAGAAAATTAACGAGATTCGATTTCCAACAGCAAATTCAATTAAATTTAGTAGGACAAATTGGAACAAAATTGAAAATCGGTACGAGTTATAATACACAAGCTGCTTTTGATTTTGACAATATATCTAAATTGGAATATGCTGGAAATGAAGATCAAATATTACAAAAAATTGAAGTAGGTAACGTTTCAATGCCATTACCAACTTCATTAATTCAAGGGTCACAAAC
>JACOTM010000015.1 GCA_016178305.1 Flavobacteriia bacterium
TTAATGCTAAAATTAAAGATGCTATTAGACAAAATAAAGGATCAAGAGATTTGGACTTTTTTCATTATAGGATTGCAATAATTATTTAAGCTCAGCACCTCAAAATAATTTTAACCCTGGACAATAGTTGATTTAGATGAGTCAATAGTTTATAGTCGTTAATCAATAGATAATGGTGGTTGGTTAATTCAAAATTCAAAATCCAAATTTTCTAAATGTTCCCAAAAGTGAGGATAGCTTTTATTAACTGCTTCAGCACCTTCGATTTCGATTTCACTATCTGCAAACAATCCTGCAATGGCCAAACACATTGCTATTCTATGATCATTGTGTGCACTTGTTTTTCCTCCCTCTATGAAAAATTTTCCGTAAATGTGCATAACATCACCATCCAAAACAATGTTAACACCTAATTTTTCAAATTCTTCTTTTAATACAACTCCACGATTACTTTCTTTATGTTCTAATCGGTGGACACCTATAATTTCGGATTTTCCTTCTGTTAAAGCCGCAAAAGTGACTAAAGCAGGGAATAAATCGGGACAATTAGTTGCATCAAAAACAAATGATTTTCTATTTTCTCCATTGATATTGAATGTTTTATCATTGAATTCAATAATACAATTTGCGGATTCAAATGCTTTTAAAATGGCTTTATCTGCTTGGTAGCTAGCGAAAGTTAATCCTCTTAATTGAATATCCATTCCCAATGCTGAAGCAACTAACCAATAACTAGCAGAACTCCAATCACTTTCGATGGTATAATTGCAAGAGATATACTTTTGTTTTCCTCCAATAATATAGTTTTCGAAATTTTGATGTTGAATAAAAATACCGAATTGTTCCAATGTGTTTATGGTCATTTGAACATAAGGTAAGCTATTTAATTCTTGAACATGGATATACGTATCTTCATTTGCTAATGGCAATCCCATCAATAATCCTGATAAATATTGAGAACTATCATTTCCCTTAAAAGAAATTGAACCGCCAGAAATAGGACCTTTGATTTTTAAAGGTAAATATCCATTGTTTGATTCAACTTGAGCTCCGATTTTGGTTAATACATTTTCGAAGAAAGGCATGGGTCTATTTAATATTGATCCTGTTCCTTTAATTGAATATTCGCCTTTGTTAGCAGCAGCAACAGATGAAATTAAACGACAACCTAAACCACTTTCACTTACGTTTATTTCTGCTTTTTCAGGGAAAATTTGAATTCCTTTAATTGTAATTGAATACTCATTGTTGCTTGTAATCGTTGCTCCCAGAGATTGTATTGTGTTCAACATTGCCAATTCATCATGACTGTCTCCAACATTTTTTAAAATACTTTCTCCTCTTGCTAAACCAGCAGCCAAAACAGCACGTTGGGAATCGCTTTTAGAAGCAGGAATTTGAATAATTCCTTTTCTTTTTCCAGGCTTAATTGTAATGTTCATTTTTTTCTTTTTTCAAAAGTTTCAAGATGTGAAGATTCAATACCACATGAGTTTAATGTTCGAAAATCAGCATCTTAACCCTCTTTTTCAACATCAAGTATCGTCTCTTTAGCATCTTTCTAGCATCTAACTTCTAGCGTCTATCTTCGTATTCATCACTTTCGTCTGATGTCTAATCGATTCTAAATGCATAGCATCCATCATTTGACGAATAAACATTTTTGAAAGTTTATAATCTTCTGATTTATCTAAGCGATGATGAATAATTTTGGCCCAATGTTCTTGTTGAAGAATCATAATATTGTTTTCGCGTTTGAATATTCCAACTTCCTCACTAAGAACCATTCTTGCAGCAAATAAATCAAATAAACGGTCATCTAAATTATTAATTTTTTCGCGAATATCTGAAAGAAAATCTGTATCGCATGAACTAATATCATTTGAACGTAAAATTAAATTGTCAATAATCGTTTTTAATTGTTCAGGTGTGACTTGTTGTGCAGCATCCGACCAAGCTTTATCTGGAGTTGGATGTGTTTCAATCATTAATCCATCAAAATTTAAGTCCAATGCTTTTTGAGAAACTTCCAATAATAAATTTCGATTTCCAGTAATATGACTTGGGTCGCAAATGATTGGAAGATTTGGTAATCGTTCTCTTAATCCAATTGCGATTTCCCACGTTGGAACGTTTCTGTATTTTGGATGTTTGTAAATCGAAAAACCTCTATGTATTGCTGCTAAATCGGATATTCCCATTTTTTCAAATCGTTCAAACGCACCAATCCACAATTCCAAATCTGGATTTACAGGATTTTTAATTAGAACCGGAATTTTAACGCCTTGTAAAGCTTCTGCAATTTCTTGAACTGCAAAAGGATTCACTGTTGTTCGTGCACCAATCCATAAAACATCAATTCCAGCTTTCAATGCTTGTTCAACATGGGTTTTATTCGCAACTTCCGTCGCAACAGGAAGTTTTGTTTCTTTGCCTGCTTCAACCAACCATTTTAAACCTTCTTCTCCTACGCCTTCAAAAGAATCTGGTCGTGTTCTAGGTTTCCAAATTCCAGCTCTTAAAATATTTGCATTTCTATTTTGGGCAATCTCCTTGCAGACACTGATCAATTGCTCAGGTGTTTCAGCACTGCATGGTCCTGTTATCAAAAAAGGACGATCTGTATTTTTAATTGTTTCGTGTAAATTCATCTTAATATTTTAAAAATTAAAAACCCGTTTCAACTCAAAGTACGAAACGGGTTCAAATCTATATATAGCATTTTCCGAACGCACTTAGCGAGTTTTAAACCACCACCAAAAAATTTGTTTCGAAAAATTCATTGCTTCAAATTGTTGGTACAAAGATAAATGAAAAAAAATGAAATAAAATTTTGTTTTATGAAAATAATTTCTAAACCTTTGTCGCAGATGAAAACGAAATATACAAATACAAATTTTTGGTGGCACTCAACGAATAGTTGGTGTGCGTGGCGTTAATTTGTAATCCTTTATAAATATTTTAAAACGGCTTGTCACACGACAAGCCGTTTTTTTTTCACTCTCATTTTACATTTTTATGATTTATTCAAAAATCACCCCGTTTAACGCGGATGTTTATACTCCAATTGAAATTTATCTCTCTTTAAGAAATCATTTTCGCAAGACTTGTTTACTCGAAAGCAATGAATATCATGCGAGGAACAATAGTAAAAGTTTTATAGGCTTAAATCCTTTGATTGAACTTAAATTGAATGATTTTCAATTAGAAATTATTTTAGGAAATAGTCAGGAAACAAGAAGTTTAAATCAAGATTTGAGTGTTTCGGATCAACTTCAAGAATTACTGAAAACATTTGAGTTTAATGAACCGGAAATTAATGGGAATGGCTTTTTTGGTCGATTTGGGTTTGAATTTAGTTTATTGACAGAGAAACATATTTCGAAAATTGAAAGTGATTTAGATTTACCAGATGTCCATTTGTTTTTATTCGAAACAATCGTAGTGATCGATCATTTTACTTCTAATGGTTATGTGATTTCAAACAGTTTTACGAATGAATTTGATTTAAAGATTATGAATCAAGTTCTTCAACGAAAACCTTTTACAGAATTACCATTTGAAATAATCGGAAATGAGAAATGTGATTTTTCAGATCAAGAATTTGCAGTAATAGTTGAGCAAGCTATTGATTCATGTAAGAAGGGAAATGTTTTTCAATTAGTGGTTTCTAATCGATTTCAACAAACATTTTTTGGCGATGATTTTCAAGTATATAGACAATTAAGAAGATTGAATCCATCGCCTTATCTGTTTTATTTTGATTTTGAAAATTATCGATTGTTTGGTTCTTCTCCTGAAGCTCAAATAGTTGTAAGAAATGGTAAAGCAGAAATTCATCCCATCGCAGGAACGGTTTCAAAATCGGGGGACTCTTTAATTGACAATAAAAAAATAGAATTTTTAATCAATGATATAAAAGAAAATGCTGAACATACAATGTTGGTTGATTTAGCACGAAATGATTTAAGTAAAGATTGTGAAAATGTAAAAGTTGAAATATACAAAGAAGTTCAACATTTTAGTCATGTTGTTCACTTGGTTTCTAAAGTAACAGGTCAATTATCCAATGTTAATTCTTTTTCAGTATTTAACAATTCTTTCCCCGCAGGGACTTTATCTGGTACACCTAAACCAAAAGCGTTGGAATTAATTTCGAAATATGAAAAAACAACACGTGATTTTTATGGAGGAGCAGTAGGTTTAATTGGGTCAAATGGTGATTTGAATTTAGCGATAGTTATTCGAAGTGTATTAAGTAAAAATAACATCTTGAATTATAGAGCTGGAGCTGGAGTGGTTATAAATTCAATTGTAGAAAGTGAAGTGAATGAGGTTCATCACAAATTAAAAGCTGTTCGGACTGCAATTTTAAAAGCCAATCAACAATTTGAAGTTCCCCCCTCATTTTATCTCAATCTAAAACAATCTAAAGTCTAACATCTAATATATAAAGTTTTAAAATGAAAATAGCTGTAATAGATAATTATGATTCTTTTGTTTACAATATCATCAGATATTTCAAAGAATCTTCTAAAAGCGATGTAATTGTTATGCGTAACAATGAAGTTGATTATTCTGAATTAGATAAATGTGATGCGATATTGTTGTCTCCTGGTCCAGGTATTCCATCAGAAGCTGGTGATTTATTGAAGATTATTCAAAAATATGGGACGAATAAAAAAATATTAGGCATTTGTTTAGGTCATCAAGCAATCGCAGAAGTATTTGGAGGTAAATTGGAACAATGTTTGGAACCGATTCATGGACGTTCATCTTTAATTCAGCACTTTGATAATGATCCACTTTTTAGGGGAATATCACCAAATTTTGACGTTGGCCGCTATCATAGTTGGAAAGTTAATTCAATTATTCCAAATGAGTTGATTGTTACAGCTCAAACAAATACGGGAGATATTATGGCGATCAAACATCGTGATTTCAATATCCGCGGTATTCAATTCCATCCAGAATCAATCTTGACTCCTCAAGGAAGAAAAATAATAGAGAATTGGGTTTCGTTAGTTAAAAATTAAAAATTGTTAAATCCTATATGCCTGTTATGGTTTAAAATAAAATGAAAAAACGGATACAAAAAATACTAAATAATCAATCATTGACTACAATTGAAGCTTCTGAAATAATTTATGCAATTGCAGAAGGATTAATGAATGATGCACAAGTTGTTGCATTAATGATTGGTTTAGAAATGAAAGGATTGAGTTTGGATGAAATCGAAGGTTTTCGTTTAGCATTACTAAACCTTTCTATGAAAATTGAATTGGATAGTTCAATGGCTATCGATTTATGTGGAACTGGTGGTGATGGAAAAAATACATTTAATATTTCGACGACCACTTCTTTTGTTTTGGCTGCAATGGGGCAAAAAGTTATAAAACACGGGAATTATGGAGCAAGCTCGTCGTGTGGATCATCCAATGTTTTGGAAGCATTGGGGTATGAATTTACAAATAATGAGCGAATATTAAATGAACAGCTAAAATCAAAGAATATTTGTTTTTTACATGCACCATTGTTTCATCCGACATTGAAAAAAGTAGGACATTTAAGAAAAGATTTAGGAATTAGAACCTTTTTTAATTCATTAGGACCGTTGGTTAATCCTGTACAACCTGCTTTTCAACTTTCGGGGACGTATGATTTGGAACTCGCTAAAATTTATCAGCACATTCTCAAAAAAAATAGAACAAACTATAGAGTTGTATTTGGTATGGATGGATTTGATGAAATTACGTTGACTGAACAAACAAGAGTTTTAGGAAAATCATGTGATGAAGTTCTAGATGCAACTATTTTTGGATTGCAAAAAGTTCATGTCGAACAAATAAAAGCAGGTAAAAACGTATCGGAATCTGCAGCAATTGTAAAATCTATTTTAAAAGGAAAAGGATCAGAGGCTCAACTCAATGTAGTTGCTGTCAATACAGCGATTGCATTAGAATGTTTTTATCCAAATACTTCAAAATATGATTTATTTATAGAATCCTTATCATTTATAAAAAGTGGTCAAACAGCAAAAACATTTAAATTTTAATTTATGAAAACAATATTAGATACCATTATTGAACAAAAAAGAAAAGAAGTTGTAAGCCTGAAATCAAATTTTACGATCAAGGCTTTTGAAAGCTTACCTAATTTTAAAAAAGAATCCATCTCTTTAAAAGAAAAGTTGACTAAAGAGTTTGGAGTCATTGCCGAATTCAAACGTAAATCGCCAAGTGCTGGGATAATTGATAATGGGATTGACCCAGTAAAAACAGCGAAAATGTATGAACAATTTGGAGCTAGTGCAATTTCTGTATTGACAGATGAATTTTTCTTTGGAGCAAAAGAGTCAGATATTCTAGAAATCAGAAAAAACGTAAAATTACCAATCTTAAGGAAAGATTTTATTATTGATGAAATACAATTGTTCCAAGCAAAAGCAATGGGCGCAGATGTTGTTTTGTTAATAGCTGAAGCACTGTCTGAACAAGAAATAGTGCATTTTACAATCTTAGCACAAGGTTTAGGGTTGGAAGTAATTTGTGAATTTCATGAGAAAAATCAATTACATAAAATCACCGATTTAGTAGATGTTATAGGTGTAAATAATAGAAATTTGAAAAATCAAACGACTTCTATCCAAACATCATTGGAAATTATTGATTTTTTACCGAAAGACAAGGTCATTATAACGGAGTCAGGTATTAACACAAAAAAAGATTTAGAATTATTAGCTACAGTTGGTTTTAATGGCGCTTTAATAGGAGAAAGTATTTTAAGAAATGAGAGTAATTCATTGTTTTTGAGTGATTTAATGATGGTTTCTCAAACGAATTAGTTGTTATAGATAATTGTTTTAGAAAATTTAAATTTGAAATGAAACTCAAAGTATGTGGTTTAAAAAATCCAGATCAAATCATGCAATTGGATGAAATGGAGCAGGTTGATTTTTTGGGATTTATCTTTTATGAGCAATCAAAAAGATATTTCAATCAAAATCCAATTTTTACAAATAAAAGCAAGAGAGTAGGCGTGTTTGTTAATAAAGAAGTGAATCAATTAATTGAAATTGCTCGTCTTCATAAGTTAGATTACATCCAGCTGCATGGAGATGAAACCGTTTTTTATTGTAGAAAATTGATGAACCAATTGATGCAGCAAAATTACAAATTGAGCATTATAAAAGCTTTTGGTATCAATGAATCATTTGATTTTAGAAATGTTTCTGAGTTTGAATCATTAGTAGATTATTTTCTTTTTGATACAAAAACGGCTACTTATGGTGGATCAGGGAAGAACTTTAATTGGTCAAAATTAAATGAATATCAAGGTAATATTCCATTTTTATTAAGTGGAGGAATTCGCTCTGAATTGGAACAAGAAATTAAAAATATAGTACATTCTAGATGTATTGGATTAGATATAAATAGTGGCTTTGAAATCTGTTCAGGAGAGAAAGATGTTCAAAAAATTAAAAAATTTATAGAGAATATGTTTACGATAAATGTTTAAGAAATGGAAAAAATAAAAAAATATACCGAAGTAGATGATTTAGGTTTTTATGGTCATTTTGGAGGTGCTTTTGTGCCAGAATTATTGAGAGATAATTTGGAAGAATTGACAACTTTTTTTCTAGAAATTGAAAATGATAATGCCTTTCAAAATGAGTTTCTTTCTTTGTTAAAGTACTATGTAGGACGTCCTTCACCGTTGTATTTATCCCAAAAGCTTTCAAATGAATTTAAATGCCCAATATTTTTAAAACGTGAAGACTTAAATCATACCGGTTCACATAAAATAAATAATGCAATTGGACAGATTCTTTTAGCAAAAAAGATGGGGAAATCGGAAATTGTTGCTGAGACAGGAGCTGGCCAACATGGTGTTGCAACGGCCACAGTCTGTGCATTGATGAATATGAAATGTATTGTTTTTATGGGGGAGAAGGATATTGAACGCCAAGCTCCAAATGTACAAAGAATGAAGTTTTTAGGTGCTGAGGTAATTCCTGCTAAATCTGGTAGTAAAACTTTAAAAGATGCAACAAATGAAGCCATTCGATATTGGATAAATCATACAAATGCTTATTATTTGATTGGAAGTGTAGTTGGTCCGCATCCATATCCTGCAATGGTAGCATCGTTTCAATCTGTCATTTCCAAAGAGATCAAATCACAATTAAAAGAAATGACAGGCACAGAAAATCCTACGAAAATAATTGCATGCGTTGGTGGTGGTAGTAATGCGGCCGGTGCTTTTTTTGAATATTATGATTCAAATGTAGAATTAATTGCTGTTGAAGCAGGAGGTTTAGGTGTGAATTCAGGATATACAGCAGCAACTTCAGTAGTTGGAAATCCAGGAGTTTTACATGGAAGTTTGACGTTATTGATGCAAGATGAATACGGTCAAGTGGTAGAACCATATTCGATCTCAGCAGGTTTAGATTATCCCGGTATTGGTCCTTTACATGCATATACAATTCAAATAGGTCGAACAAAAAGTATTTCAGTTACAGACGAAGAAGCTTTAAAAGCAGCAAAAAAACTGGCTGTTTACGAAGGAATTATTCCTGCTTTAGAAAGTGCACATGCGATTGCAGCGTTAGAAAAATTAAAATTTGAATCCAATGATGTGGTAGTCGTAAATTTATCAGGAAGAGGCGATAAAGACATGGAAACATATTTAAATTTAGACAGTTACTAACCGTGATTTTTAAAAAAAAGATTAAATAATTAATAACATGAATCCATTTATAAAAAATAAAAAGCAATTAAGTATATTCATTACAGCAGGGTTTCCGACGTTGAATAGTACGACGAATCAAATATTAGAATTACAATCCAAAGGAGTAGATTTCATTGAAGTTGGGATTCCTTTTTCTGATCCGATGGCTGATGGAGTTGTTATTCAAGAATCAAGTTCAAAGGCATTGTCAAATGGAATGAATATGGATATTTTATTTGATCAACTTGAAGCTATAAAAAATGATGTTCATATTCCTTTAGTGCTAATGGGATATTTAAATCCTGTTTTGCAATATGGACTAGAGAAATTTTTAATAAAATGTAAAGATGTAAAAATGGCATCTGTGATTTTACCCGATATGAGTTTTGAAATTTACGAGCGTTTTTATCAATCTTTATTTGAAAAATATGAAATTCCAATGACATTTTTAATTACGCCAACATCATCAGATGAGCGCATTTTAAAAATCGTTGAATCCTCTAAGAAAAGCTTCGTATATTTAGTTTCACATACAAGTATCACGGGAAATAAACAAACATTTCAAGAAAATCTATTAGAAAGATATTCTGAGATTAAAGCGTTGTGTAAAAATGTCCCTTTAATGATAGGTTTTGGAATTTCAACGAAAAATGACGTAGAAAAAGCACATAAATCATGTGATGGTGCGATTATTGGGTCAGCTTATATCAAGAGTTTAATAGAGAAAAGAGACCTTGTTAGGGAATTGACTCCGTAATTCATATAAAATGGGGGCTAAAATCTTTTGGATAATTTTATGAAAAAATGTTTTCTAAATCTTACTACTATAATAATTTCATTTGATGGAAGATGCATCAATTTTCGAAAGTTTATTCATTTCAGGGAATCGTGTAGAATACGTAATTTTAATCTCCATACCTTTAAACAAAGAATTAAAATAGCTGGAACTTACAGATGAACTTCCGTCGATGAATTTTTTATCAGCCGTTTGAAATCGGTACATGATAACGTTCGATGTCGTTGTTCTTCTTATTGATTTACTTGTATTCGAATAGCCATCAAGAACAATTGCTGTTACTGTTTTCCCGTGTGCTTTAAATTCATTATTCACTCTAAGAAAGTACAATGAAGATGTTAAAATAATACCAGATATTGGTAAAATAAAAACGAATGGAAATTGTTTCTTTTTTAATTTATCGATAGGTGCATTATTTTTTTGTCCCAACATTTCAAAAAACGCATGTAAATCCTCAAACCGACAAATGGTTTGTAAAACACAAATCCCTACAGTTAAACCAATTAAAATATTAATTAGATAAGCGGAATTGTATAAAACATTTACAGGTATTAAAAATAGATGGATCAATAGGGCTAAAACGCTAATTGAAGACCATATAATAATTGTCTTTTTCGTTTTTTCTGCTTTAAATTCATTAAATACTATTTGATAAATTTCAGATGAAGAATCAAATGAAATACCTTCTTTTTCTAATCTATTTTGAATTGTTTTTTGAGTGTAACCTTCTTTAATCCATAAAAGGACTTTTCGATTAATAGTATTATTAGTCATTTTTTTAATTGATAATTTGACCAAATATAAAAATAATATTTCGAACTGAAAAATTTTTGAGACATTTCTCTTATTATTGTTTTTTTGTAACACCAACAATAAAATCTTTTAAATAAAAAGGTTCAAAGTAAGCAACATTTTCAAATTCGCTATTAAGAAATTTCTTATATGCTAAATCAATCAGGCCTTTTGCAGAAGAAATAATGTCTAAATCAGCTTGACAATTTTTGTTTACCCAAATATCTTTTAATTTTTCAGCACCATCACCGAAATAGACAAATGGTTCAAATTCAGAATATGAATTTTCGTCTAAAATATCTGCTGAAATAGGTTTAATTAATTCATTTTGAGGGTTGAAAAAAGAGGCGTAAACTTCCATTCTTCTAGCATCAATTAAAGGACATAAATTAATGTTAGGATATTTATCTTTAGCTAATTCTTTCAAAGAAGTTAAAGCGTCAATTGCAATTAATGGAATAGAAAGTGCGTAACACAAACCTTTTGCACATGAAACGCCTATTCTAAGCCCCGTATATGAGCCAGGACCAGAAGCAACAGAAATTGCACTTAATTGATTTGGGTGGATATTCTCTTTTTCTAGTAATTCCTCAATAAAAAGAGTCAAATTTTCTCCATGAGAATAGCCGTCTTCTTGGTTTTCTTTAAAAGATATAAGCTGTCCATTTTTAGATAAAGCAACGGAACAAACTTTCGTTGCTGATTCAATATGAAGAATATAAGTCATTTATTGTCTGTGATTTCTAATTTAAATCCAACGCCATGAATATTTAGAATTTGAATAGATTCATCTTCTTGAAAATATTTCCTAAGTTTTGTGATAAAAACATCTAAACTTCTTCCTACAAAATAATCATCTTGCCCCCACACAGCATTTAAAACCGTTTCTCTTGGTACGACTTGGTTTTTGAATTTAATTAAAACATTTAAAATTTTAGCTTCTTTTTTAGTTAAAGATTTTAAAAAAGTATCGTTTTTTAAAGTGTAGTTTTCTGAATCAAAGATATAAGACCCTAATTTATAAATAACTTCTTCTTTGGATGCATTTAGTTGGATGTTTACTCTTTTTAATAATGCTTTTACACGAAATTGTAGTTCTTCAACACCAAATGGTTTTGTTAAATAATCATCTCCACCAGATTTAAAGCCTTCAACTTTGTCTTCCATCATTGATTTTGCTGATAAAAATAAGATTGGAATTTCAGAGTTAATTTTTCGTACATCTTTTGCTAAAGAAAACCCATCTTTTTTAGGCATCATGACATCAAAAATACATAGGTGAAATTTTTCATCATTGAATCGTTTGTAAGCATCAGCACCATCTGTACATAAAGTTACGTGATAACCATCTGATTTTAGTTGATCTGATATAATAAATCCCAAACTTGTATCATCCTCTGCTAGTAATATCTTGATTTTCATAAAAAGTTTTTTTTATAAATTCGAATGTAATTTAATAAAGATTCTTTTAATATGGATTGTTGCTTTCAAAATTAACGTTTAAATAACAAATAATTACAAAAAAAATAAGAGTTTTGAACGGGCGTCCAAAACTCTTATAACTAATCAACCTAACCTACTACTACTAAGACAAAGCTAGTAAAAAAAATGAAAAATTTACTATAAGGGTTAAGTTTTTTCTATAAACTAAGAAATTTTACTTAAATAGGATTTTGTTTCTATATTAAATGACTCCAATTGAAGAAGACTTTTGTAGTGATGTAACTTATTGATTAACAATAAAAGGAAGAAGTAAATTGTTTATTATAAGATTGATTTCTTTTCAATATTAACGATTAATTAGTTTTGTAGCCTTCCAATATTATGATTAAATTTGTTTACTAAAAATAATTATTATGGTTTCAATCCTCGTAATAGATGATGAAGAAGACATTCGTGAAATATTAAAATACAATCTTGAAAAAGAAGGTTTTCATATAAGGGTAGCTTCAAATGGAGAAGAGGGGTTTGTTAAAATGAATGAACAAAAACCTGATTTAGTCATTTTAGATGTGATGATGCCAGGGATGGATGGTATTGAGATATGTGAAGCTATTCGAAATTCAAATGATTTCAGTCAAATATTGATTTGTTTATTAACCGCTAGGAATGAAGATTATAGTCAAATAGCAGGATTGAATGCTGGAGCAGATGATTATGTAGCTAAACCGATTAAACCAAAAGTGTTAATTAGCAGAATAAACGCTCTTTTAAGAAGAAAAGGAAAAATTGATATCGAACTACCAAAGCCAAATGAATTAGTTATCAATAGAGAAAAGTATTTAGTTTCAAAAAATGGAGTAACGATTCATCTTCCTCGTAAAGAATTTGAATTATTAGCATTACTAGCTTCTAGACCTCATTCAGTTTTTGAAAGAGATGTCATTTTAGAGAATGTTTGGGGTACAGATATTATTGTGGGAGATAGAACAATTGATGTCCATGTTAGAAAATTACGTGAAAAATTAGGTGAAAATTATATTAAAACTGTAAAGGGAGTAGGTTATAAATTTTCAGATAGCGAAGATTAATTTTGTAGATTTCTTAAGCCTATCAATTTAATCGTATCGTTTTATCTTCCTTTTTATCGATGATTATATAGTTGTCACGATATGTTTTAATGATATAATCAATTAATTCAGGACTAACAGATGACAAATGGTAGAATTTTATAACAGCTCCATTTTCTCTTAAAATCAAATTGTAAAAACCTTCATGAATCAATAAAAAATCTGCAATTTTGATGAATTCATTTTCAGATAATGGTTGGTCTGGAAATCGAATTGTTGTTTCGTAACCAATTTCTTTATTTTCAGTTATTTTTAAATAACAAATTTCTTTTTGCAGCGAAAATATTTCATGATCCTTTTCTTGTGAAATGGATACGAGACTAATAAATATTAAATAAAAAAATAAAATTGATTTTATCATGATAAACTACATTTTAAATTTCAATTTTATAGCTTATGTTGTTAGTTTTAATAGTTCGAAAATCAAGGTCTAAATCGATTAACTATTACAAATATAATCGAAAATTTGAAATAACAATTAGATAAAAAAAATCCTACATTGCGTAGGATTTTTTTTTTTGCTTTGAATATTGAATTATTTTCCGTGGCATTGTTTGTATTTTTTTCCACTACCACATGGACAAGAATCGTTTCTATTTATTTTGGGATCGGCAGTTACAGGTTGTTGTTTTTCAATTGTCTGTTGAGAATTCATCATTGCTTGATCATAACCTTCACTTCCTTGAAATTGAGGTGCTCTTGTTGAACTTGTATTTGAATTATTCGTAGAACTAACTTGTGCTTTTTGATAATGATCTTCGTGAGTAATCTCTTTGTTTGTGCTTTTGATTTCTTGTTCAATAGGAATATCTACTTTCAATAAAAATTCAGTTGTTTCAGAATTTAATCGTAACATCATATTTTTAAACAATTCAAAAGATTCTAATTTATAAACCAATAAAGGATCTTTTTGTTCGTATTGAGCATTGTTTACAGCCGAACGTAAATCATCCATTTCTCTTAGATGTTCTTTCCATTCATTGTCAATCATACCTAAAGTAATCTGTTTTTCATACTCTTTGTAAATGTCTTTAGCTTCAGACTTGTATGTTTTTTCTAAATTCAAAATCATTTTCAAGCCTCTTTTTCCATCTGTTAATTCGAAAACAATGTTTTGAAATTGGTTAGACATATTTTCGAAAACATGTTTAACCTGAGGAAAAGCTCTCGTCGCAATTTTTTCATTTTTACGGTCATAATGAGATCTTACATCGTCGTAAACTTTTTCAGTTAATGCTCTTTTTGAGATAGTATTATATTCTTCCTCAGAAACGGGTGATTGAATCCCTAGAACTCTTAATAATTCATTCTCAAATTCAATGAAATCTGAAGATCCTGCATACGAATGAACAATTGAATCTGAAATATCATAAAACATATTGTCGACATCTAAGTCTAAACGATCTCCAAATAATGCATTGTGACGTTTTTTGTAAACTGCTTTTCTTTGTGCATTCATAACGTCATCATATTCTAATAAACGTTTACGCATTCCGAAGTTGTTTTCTTCTACTTTTTTCTGAGCTCTCTCGATTGATTTAGAAACCATACTGTGTGTAATCACTTCTCCTTCTTTCAATCCCATTCTGTCCATTAATTTGGCAATTCTTTCTGAACCAAATTTTCGCATCAAATCATCTTCTAATGAAACAAAGAATTGAGAAGAACCTGGATCTCCTTGACGACCTGAACGACCTCTAAGTTGTCTATCTACCCGTCTTGAATCATGTCTTTCTGTACCGATTATAGCTAATCCTCCAGCTTCTTTTACTCCTTCTCCTAATTTAATATCTGTTCCACGACCAGCCATATTTGTCGCAATTGTTACCGCTGAAGCTTTACCTGCGTCAGCAACAATTTCTGCTTCTTTTTGGTGGTATTTTGCATTCAAAACTTGGTGATCAATACCTTTCATTTTAAGCATTCGACTCAATAGCTCAGATATTTCAACAGTTGTTGTCCCGACTAATACTGGACGTCCTTCTTTTGTTAATTTTTCAATTTCTAAAATAACAGCATTGTATTTTTCACGTGCAGTTTTGAAAACATAATCGTGTTGATCTTTACGTGAAATTATTTTATTGGGTGGTATTACAACAACATCCAATTTATAAATGTCCCAAAATTCTTTCGCTTCTGTTTCCGCTGTCCCAGTCATACCAGCTAATTTATGGTACATTCTGAAATAATTTTGTAGCGTAACAGTAGCGTAAGTTTGAGTTGCAGCTTCAACAGTTACGTTTTCTTTCGCTTCAATTGCTTGATGTAAACCATCAGAATAACGTCTTCCTTCCATTACACGACCAGTTTGCTCATCGACTAATTTAATTTTTCCATCCATGATGATGTACTCAATTTCTTTTTCGAATAAAGTATAGGCTTTTAGTAATTGTGTCACAGAGTGAATTCTTTCAGATTTAATGCTGTATTCTCGGATTAATAAATCTTTCTTTTCCATGAAAGATTCTTTTTCCAATCCTTCTTTTTGAAGATTCGCAATTTCTAGTCCAATATCAGGCATTACGAAGAAATTACGATCATCTTTACCTGAAATTAAATCAATTCCTTTATCTGTAAGTTCTATCGTATTGTTTTTTTCATCGATAACAAAGAATAGCTCTTTGTCAATTTTTTTCATGTGTTTACTTTGATCTTGCATGTAGTAATTTTCTACTTTCTGCAAGTGAGCTCTAATTCCTGGTTCGGATAAATATTTAATTAAAGCTTTGTTTTTAGGTAAACCTCTATGTGCTCTCAATAATGCAATACCACCATCTTCTAACATTTGTTTAGAATCTTTTCCACCTTCAACGGGTGTGCTGATAACACTTAACAATTTTTTAGCATCAGCCAGACACTGGTTTATATATTGACGTTGAGCAGCAACTACATTTTCTACTCTTGGTTTTAATTGATAGAATTCATGTTCATCTCCTCTATCTGTTGGTCCAGAAATGATTAAAGGTGTACGGGCATCATCAATTAATACAGAATCGACCTCATCGACAATCGCAAAATGATGCTTACGTTGTACTAAGTCATCAACACTACTTGACATATTGTCACGCAAGTAGTCAAAACCGAATTCATTATTTGTACCAAAAGTTATATCGGCTAAATATGCATTTCTTCTTTCGGTTGAATTAGGCCTGTGTTTATCTATACAATCAACTGTTAAACCGTGAAATTGGTATAATGGTCCCATCCATTCAGAGTCACGTTTTGCTAAATAGTCATTTACGGTAACTAAGTGAACTCCTTTTCCTGAAAGTGCATTTAAATATACAGGAAGTGTTGCAACTAATGTTTTTCCTTCCCCTGTTTGCATCTCGGCAATGTTTCCTTGATGAATAACAGCTCCACCCATTAATTGAACATCGTAATGTACCATTTTCCATTCAACTTCTGTACCTGCGGCTGTCCATTTACTTAACCAAGTAGCTTTATCCCCTTCAATGATAATTCCATCTTTCTTTTTAGCTAAATCTTTATCGAAATCAGTTGCCGTAACTTCTAATTTACCATTTTCAGCCCAACGTCTAGATGTTTCTTTTAATACGGCAAAGGCTTCTGGTAGAATAGATTCTAAGACTTCTTCTATTTTCTCGTCAATTGCTTTTTTTAAAGCATCAATCTGTTCAAAAATAGCTTCTTTATCTTGTACAAGCGTGGAAGCATCGTTTGCTTTGTTTTCTAAAGCAATTACTTCATCTTCTAAAGATTGTGTTTCTTTGATAACAAGGTTTTGAAACTGAGAAGTTTTTTCTCGTAATTGATCGTCTGATATTGAAGCAAATGATTTGTAAAACTCGTTTGCTTTGTCAATGTATGGTTGATATTTTTTTCTATCGTTTAATGATTTGTCTCCAAATAATTTTTTTAATATTCCTTGTATCATATCTGTATTACAGTTTTAAGAGGTTCAAAAATAACGTAAATTTCTGATAGTTTTCATCTTTCTATCATCTTAATTCCCTCTTTTCGTCGAAAATTGTTCCAAAGTTTTGTTTTGTGTCAAAATGGCAGATTAATCTAAATAGATGAACTTTAATAATTTTTAATTAGTTTAAAAGTTTTCTTTCAATTATCATAAAAAAGAAACATATTCCTCTTATCTTTGCGCCATGAAAGAAATGATTTTAATTTTAGATTTTGGTTCACAATATACTCAATTGATTGCGAGAAGAGTAAGAGAGTTAAATGTTTATTGTGAAATTCATCCTTGGAATAAAGTTCCAGTTTTAGCGGAGAATATTAAAGGTGTTATCTTGTCAGGAAGTCCTTTTTCTACAAGAGATGAAAATGCACCGAAGCCAGATTTGTCTGAAATTAAAGGGAAATTTCCTTTGTTAGGGGTTTGTTTTGGAGCTCAATATTTGTCGTTAAATTATGGCGGAGAAGTGCTTCCTTCTACTATTAGAGAATATGGAAGAGCTAATCTGTCTTTTGTAAATCAAACTCATGAATTAACGAAAGGAATGTCTATTGGTTCTCAAGTTTGGATGTCTCATGGTGATACAATTAAAAAAGTTCCTACTAATTACGAAGTGATTGCAAGTACAACGGACGTTGAAGTTGCGGGTTATCATATCCGAGAAGAGAAAACCTATGGAATTCAATTTCACCCTGAAGTCTATCATTCGTTGGAAGGAGCAACGTTATTGAAAAATTTTATTGTTGATATTTGCGGATGCTCTCAAAATTGGACACCGAATTCATTTGTTGAATCAACTGTAGCAGAATTAAAATCGAAAATAGGAACAGATAAAGTAATTTTAGGATTGTCCGGAGGTGTTGATTCTTCTGTAGCTGCCGTTCTTCTTCATAAGGCAATTGGTGCAAACTTACATTGTATTTTTGTTGATAATGGTTTGTTGCGTAAAAACGAATTTGAATCAGTTTTAGACTCTTATAAAGGAATGGGATTGAATGTCAAAGGAGTTGATGCTTCTTCAAAATTCTATGCTGCATTAAGTGGATTAACAGATCCTGAGTTAAAGAGAAAAGCAATTGGAAAAGTATTTGTTGATGTTTTTGACGAAGAATCAAAATTAGTTGAAGATGCGAA
>JACOTM010000016.1 GCA_016178305.1 Flavobacteriia bacterium
TTGGATTTTGGATTTTGGATTTTGGATTTTGGATTTTGGATTTTGGATTTTGGATTTTCCCAAAAGATTTTTCAATCTTTTGGGAAAATCACTTTATTTCTTTTTGGCTGTAGGCTTCTTTACTGTCGTTTTTTTAACTGTTGTTTTTTTTGGTGCGACGGTTTTTTCAGCAGTTTTCTTTGCGCCAAATTTCTTTTTACCTACAGGCTGATTTTCTGCGATTGTTAAACATTCTGCCAAAGTTAAGGCTTCTACATTTGTATCTTTAGGTAATTTAAAGTTATCCTTTCCTATTTTCAAATAAGCCCCCCAACGTCCATTTAATAATTGAACATCTTCATTTTCAGGAAATAATTTTATTATTTTATTCGCATCGGCTTCTCTTTTAGCTAAAATCAACTCAATTGCGCGATCTAAATCGATTGACATTGGACTCTCTTCTTTTGGAATTGAAACAAATGCTTTTGCATGCTGAATATAAGGTCCAAATCGTCCTACATTCGCTTTAACAACTAAATCTTCAAATTCACCCAATGTTCTTGGTAATTTAAATAACTCCAATGCATCTTCTAAAGTAATCGTATTGATTGATTGGTTTTTTTGAAGGGATGCAAATTGTGGTTTTTCGCCATCTTCTTTTTCATCCCCCACTTGCACCATTGGTCCAAAACGGCCAATTCGAACAATTATTTTTTTTCCTGAAACAGGATGAATCCCTAATTCCCTTTCTCCGGTAGCTCTTTCCGAATGTTCCAAAGTATCTTCTACACTTTTATGGAACGGGGAATAAAATTCGTGAATCATTTTCGTCCATTCACATAATCCATTTGCAATATCATCAAATTCGGCTTCTACTTTTGCTGTAAAATTATAATCTAATATTCGTTCAAAATGTTCAATTAAAAATTCAGTTACTACAATTCCAATATCTGTTGGCGAAAGTTTGTTTTTTTCTTTTCCAGTAATTTCTGTTTTTTCTACTTCTGTAATTGTATTGTTTTTTAACTCTACAACAGCATATTTTCGTTCTTCACCATCACGTTCTTTTTTCTCAACATAACCTCTTTTTTGAATTGTTGAAATTGTTGGCGCATACGTTGATGGTCTTCCAATACCTAACTCTTCTAATTTCTTAACCAAAGAAGCTTCGACATAGCGCGGTGCAGATCTGGAGTATCTTTGAGTTGCTCTAAGAACATCTTTATCTAAATTATCTCCTTTAAAAACAATTGGTAATAACGTTGATTCTTCATTTTCGTTTTCATCGTCTTCATCTTCAATTTTAGACTCTAAATAAACTCTTAAAAACCCGTCAAATTTGATTACCTCTCCTTTCGCATTAAAACTTTCTTCAATAGATGGCGCTCCTATTTTCACAACTGTTCTTTCTAGTTCAGCATGACTCATTTGAGACGCAATTGAACGTTTCCAAATTAATTCATACAATCGAACTTCTTCGTTTTCACCATCAATTGAATGTTTCGAGAAATCAGTTGGACGAATTGCTTCGTGCGCCTCTTGGGCATTTGCATTTTTAGTTTTATATTTTGTTGGCTTCGAATATTCTTTCCCATAAGCTGATTCTATTTCATTTTTTGCTCCTTCAATAGCCGTATCCGATAAATTTACAGAATCTGTTCTCATATAAGTTATTTTCCCCGCCTCATATAAACGTTGTGCGACAGACATTGTTCTCGAAACAGAAAAACCCAGTTTCAAACTGGCTTCTTGTTGTAATGTTGAAGTTGTAAATGGTTGTGCAGGTGTTTTTGTTGCTGGCTTTTGAGAGACGTCTGTTACTTGGAAATTTGAAGCTTTACATTTCTCCAACAAGGTTTTTACTTCTGCGGCATTCGTTAAATGTTTCGCATATTCCGCTTTTATTTTTTCTTTTCCTTTTGTAAAAATGGCATTCAATCTAAAAAAAGATTCAGAATTAAACTTCATTATTTCTTTTTCTCTTTCCACAATTAATCGAACAGCGACAGATTGTACACGACCAGCAGATAAACTAGGTCTAACCTTTTTCCATAACACAGGTGACAATTCAAAACCAACCAATCGATCTAAAACTCTTCTTGCTTGTTGTGCATTGACTAACTCTTGATTGATTTGACGAGGATTTTCAATAGCTTTTGTAATTGCCGATTTTGTGATTTCGTTAAATGTTATTCTTTTTGTTTCTTTTTTATTCAAATTTAAGGTCTCATACAAATGCCATGATATAGCTTCTCCCTCACGGTCCTCATCGGTAGCTAGCCATACAACTTCCGCTTCCTTTGCTAATTTTTTCAATTCTGCTACAACTTGCTTTTTATCTGCCGAAACTTCATAATGGGGATGAAAATTATTCTCAATATCAATTGCTATGCCCTTTTTAACCAAGTCACGAACATGGCCATAACTTGACTTAACAACAAAATCTTTTCCAAGATATCCTTCGATTGTTTTTGCTTTCGCAGGGGACTCCACTATTACAAGATTCTTAGCCATAACATTAAATTATTTTGAATAAAATCACAAAAATGAGGTGCAAATTAAATGTAATTTATTTCTAAATCCAATTAATTAATTTTGATGCAATCTTACAAACATACTTAACTTATTGATTTTATGAAGTATTACATTATTAAAAAATATTATTGTTTGATAATTAGAGCTCCTTTAATTGAAAATAATTCATTCTAAAAAATTAATCGAAAAACAGAAACTCACGCTCTAATATTTAACTCATTTATTTCTAACATTTTAAATCCACAATCAAACTTCTTAGGATTAAATTTTATTTTTTTAACATTAAAAAACACTGACATTTTGACATAGTCAGGTATTTTATTTATTTTTGTTGTTCTATTGAAAAAGAAAATGAGCACAATTGATTTAGGACAAAACAAAGTTATCGACGAAAGCAAACAAGGTGAAGCCATATTCGTAGAAGGCACCAACACTTCCAATACTAAAAAATTATATGTAGAAAGCTACGGTTGTGCGATGAATTTTTCGGACAGTGAGGTTGTAGCATCTATTTTAACAAAAGATGGTTTTTCAACGACAAGAAATGTTGAAGAGGCTGATGTTATTTTGATCAATACATGCTCTATTCGTGATAATGCTGAAGTTAGAGTTCGTAAAAGATTAACTGATTTTAAAAAACATAAAAAGACGAATCCTAATTTGGTTGTTGGAATTTTAGGATGTATGGCTGAACGGTTAAAAAAGTCATTACTTGAAGATGAAAAATTAGTTGATATTGTTGCTGGACCAGATACCTATCGAGATTTGCCAAATTTAATAAATGAAGTTGGTAGTGGTCAAAAAGCCGTAAATGTTTTGCTCTCACGTGAAGAAACTTATGCAGACATTTCCCCTGTTCGTTTAGATCAAGGAGGAGTTACAAGTTTTGTAAGTATCATGCGTGGATGTGATAATATGTGTTCATTTTGTGTTGTACCCTTTACAAGAGGAAGAGAACGTTCCAGGGACCCTCACACAATTATTCGTGAATGCCATGAACTATTTGAAGCAGGGTATCGCGAAGTTACATTATTAGGTCAAAACGTTGATAGTTACCGTTGGAACATCTCTTCTAAAGGAGAAATTAAAGATGAATCCCAACCTTCAACCAATTTTGCTGAATTATTAGAAATGGTCGCAAAAGTTTCGCCGGATTTACGAGTACGTTTTTCAACTTCACATCCAAAAGATATGACAGATAACGTATTAGAAACTATGGCTAAATTTGAAAATATTTGTCCATCCATTCACCTTCCAGTTCAATCTGGAAATTCAAATGTATTAACAAGAATGAATCGTGGCTATTCTAGAGAGTGGTATTTTGAACGAATCGATGCAATCCGAAGAATTCTTCCTGAATGTACAATTTCAACAGATTTCATTGTAGGATTTTGTGGCGAAACAGAAGAAGAACATCAAGATACATTGTCTTTAATAGATTATGCTCAATTCTCTTTTGCTTACATGTACACTTATTCAGAGCGACCAAAAACATTGGCTGAGCGCAAATACAAAGATGATATTCCAGAAGATGTGAAATTAAAACGATTGGCTGAAATAATCGAAAAACAACGATTCTATTCCCATGAAAATAATAAATTACAAATCGGAAAAACAGTAAAGGTTTTGGTTGAAAATGTTTCCAAAAAATCAACCGAACATTTGAGCGGTAGGGATGGAAGAAATACAATGGTTGTTTTCCCAAAAGGAGAATTAACAAAAGGTCAATATGTCTATGTAAAAATCGAAGATTGCACTTCAGCTACACTTATTGGAACAGTGATAGAAGTTTGCAAACCTCATTCTAAATAATTTCAAATGAATCTTCAACAAGTTAAACAACGATTTGGTATTATAGGGAATGCTCCACTCCTAAATCGAGCGTTGGAAGTTGCTATTCAAGTTGCGCCAACCGATATTTCAATTCTTGTTACAGGTGAAAGTGGAACGGGCAAAGAAATGATCCCTCAAATTATTCATCAATTAAGCTCCCGAAAACATGGAGAATACATCGCCGTAAACTGTGGTGCTATCCCTGAAGGAACAATTGATTCAGAACTTTTTGGACATGAAAAAGGTTCCTTTACAGGTGCCGCAGGAAGTCGGCAAGGATATTTTGAAGTTGCCAATGGAGGTACTATTTTCTTAGATGAAGTAGCTGAATTACCTATGCAAACCCAAGTTCGTTTGTTAAGAATTTTAGAAACTGGAGAATTTATAAGAGTTGGAGCTTCAAAACCAATCAAAACAAATGTTAGAGTGGTTGCCGCAACTAATGAAAATATGCAACGAGCAATCGCTTCAGGCAAATTCAGAGAAGATTTATATTATCGATTAAATACCATTCCAATATATCTTCCTCCATTAAGAAACAGACAAGAAGATATCCATTTAATTTTTCGAAAATTTGCCAGTGACTTTGCCGATAAATATAAGATGCCTTCTGTTAAATTAACTACTGATGGAGCAGAATTATTAAGCAATTATTCTTGGCCTGGCAATATTCGCCAATTAAGAAATATGGTGGAGCAACTTTCAGTTATCGAAACTTCTCGTGAAATTGATGCCATTAAACTTTCTGGTTATTTACCAAAAGAAAACGAAACAACACCACTTATCGTTGGAGGAAAACAAGAAGAATCCTTTTCTGAAAGAGAATTGATGTACAAATTTTTATTCGATATGAAAAAAGATTTGAGTGAATTAAAAAAATTAGTCATTGATTTGGTTAATCAAAATGGCTCTATTCAACTAAACAATGATCAATCAGCAATTGTCAATCGTTTTTATCAAGATGTAAATTCCAATAATACAAATCCTTTACTACTAACCAACAATCCTCCTGCCTCAGACACAAGAACGCCATATATCGCAGAAGTAACGGAAGATATTGAAGCACATGAAGAAGTTGAAGAATCATTGTCTTTAGAAGATCGTGAAAAAGAGTTGATCCGAAAGGCCTTAGAAAAACATCGTGGAAAAAGAAAATATGCTTCTGAAGAATTAGGAATTTCAGAAAGAACCCTTTATCGAAAAATTAAAGAATATAATCTCTCAGAATAATGAAATTTGTTTATTGCTTCGCTTCAATCTTATTATTTACCTCCTGCTGGCCTACAAGTGTTTCACTAGTTGATTCTGGTTCAATGCCTCCTGAATGGAAAACATTCACATTGAAAACATTAGAATTAGAAGCTCCAAATGCTCCTAATAATTTAGCGTCTGTTTTGAGTGAAAATATTAAAGATGGAATTCAAAACAATACACGATTGCTTTTAAATCCTAAAAATGGAGAAGGCGAAATATTAATTGAGGGAAAAATAACAAATTATACCGCTGTCCCAATCGCTATCCAACAAGGAGACGAAGCTGCTAAAAACAGATTAACAATTACAGCAAATTTTACTATTTTCATCAAAAAACCAAAAGAAGATAAAATGGCACTTACAAGCTCTCAATTCATTGATTTTGATCCTGTAACAACAGATTTTACTTCCAATGAAATAAGTTTATACGAAGAAATAAATAAAAAAATTGTGCAAGATGTAATAAATAAATTACTTTCGAATTGGTAATGATGAATTTAGAAAACATAGCGTTGCGTATTAATAATCCAGGAATTTGTGATTCAAATGACATTGATTCATTTAAAGAGCTGGCTGAAAAATACCCGTACACACAGATTTTTTCTATTTTGTATCTAAAATCTCTTGCACACAATAACGATATTCGTTTTGACGAAGAACTTCAAAAACATGCTTACCGAATCAATGACAGAGTCAGATTGCATGAAATAATTGAAGGAAATAGTCCAAATATCTATGAAAATCAAATCGTTTCAGTTGTTGAAGAAATTTCAAATTCCGCTGAACCTTTAGCCATAGAACATCCGATTGAAAATGATAGGGAAAAAGATTCTGAAAATACTACGAATGCAGAAAAAAAATCCGAAGAAATAACCTCTGAAAATGAAGCCGTAACACCTATTTCTCAAATTACACCTATTGCAATTCATGTCGATGAAGTTGATATACCCCCTTCTCTTTTAGTTCCAATTGACGACTACGAAGAAGAAATGGAATTCATCGGTGAGAAAGAAATTATCTCAGAATTTGAAAGCGAAGAGGAAGAAGTTGATAAATTTGAACCGAATGTCAATTCAATCGAAAATGAAGCGTTTGTATTTGAGATAGAAGACCTGTCAAAAATTACAGAAGTTGAACATCATACTGAAATAGATTATCCTGAAAACTTAGAAACCATTTTTGATCAATTTGTTTTAGATACAAATTCAGATGGAATTCAAGAAAATAATGAATCAGCAGCCGTTGAAATTCCAGACGAAATGCTTGCATTTGAAACTGAAATTGTTTCTCAAGCGATTGCAGGAGTGTATGACATTGCTTTAATGGAAAAAATTAATGAGTCAGAAGTCAATGAAGCGTTAGAGAACGAAACAGCAATCGCTCAAACAAATGAAAATCCAGTTCAATTAATTGTAAATCTACCGAATAATACAAACGTTAAAAAATCATTCAATTCTTGGTTGCATGCGAATCACAACGAAGATCGTGCCGACTCCAATATTCCGATAGTTCCAGAACAAACAAACTCACTTGAAATTGAAGAAGAAAAAATAGTTCCAAAAGAGTATATCGATAACATTGTTGAAAATTTCATTAAAGAAGAGCCAAAAATATCAAGACTTCCAAAAGAGGAAATTAGTATTGAAAAAGAAAAAGTTGAATTCTTTTCACCATTAAAAAAAGCGAAGCTCAGTATCGATGAAAACCGCATGCCAGTAAGCGAAACTTTAGCAAAAATATTTACAGCGCAAGGTAATTTTCCGAAAGCAATTTACGCTTATGAACAATTAATCTTGATAAATCCAGAAAAAAAGACTTTCTTTGCAAATCAAATTGAAAAATTAAAAGAAAAATTAAATACATAAACAAATGGCAACATTACTTTCAATCATTATTATTTTAGCTAGTATCTTATTAATAGCAGTTGTTTTTATTCAAAATCCGAAAGGTGGAGGTTTAAGTACAGACTTTGGAGCAGCTCATCAATTAGGTGGTGTCAAAAAAACAAATGATTTCATAGATAAAGCTACTTGGACTTTGGCTGGAACTGTTATGGTAACAAGCATTATTTTGTCTATCATGTTAAAACCTGCTGTTATTAAACAACCAACACAAGAGCAAAATCCAAAAGAACAAGGAAATGCGCCTGCTGGTCAAAATCCTACAGCTCCAAAAAGATAATATTCAAAATACATCTATTAAAAATGTCAGTCTGTCATAGGCTGACATTTTTTTTACACCTATATTCTTTCAAAAAGACATTCGGAAAAATCTATTTAACATCCAAATATTCAGGGTTTCATTGAAATAAAAAATAAAAAAAATATTTTTAAAAATTCAAAAATAAAAACTCTAAACATCTTCTTCATTCATGCTACTGTTAAAATGACACTTTTATTCAATTGGCATAAAATTGGGGGAATTGAATGTGTTAATTTAAATTAAATTATAAAAATATGTCTACATCGTTTAAACCATTAGCGGATAGAGTTCTTATTGAACCAACGCCAGTTGAACAAAAAACTGCAAGTGGAATTATCATCCCAGATTCAGCAAAAGAAAAACCATTACAAGGAACTGTCATTGCTGCAGGAAACGGTAAAATAGATGAGCCAATGACTGTTAAAGTTGGTGATACCGTTCTTTTTGGTCAATATTCAGGAACAGAAATTAAGTTAGATGGGAAATCGTTTTTAATCATGCGAGAAGCAGATATTTACGGAATTTTCTAATAAAAAAAATCAAACGAAAAAAATAAGAAAAAAAATGGCAAAAGAAATTTATTTCGACGTAGAAGCACGTGAAAAGCTTAAAAAAGGAGTTGATGCTTTAGCAAATGCTGTTAAAGTTACATTAGGACCAAAAGGAAGAAATGTAGTTATCGGGAAAAAATTCGGTGCTCCACACGTGACTAAAGATGGTGTTTCAGTTGCAAAAGAAATCGAATTACTTGATCCTATTGAAAATATGGGCGCACAAATGGTCAAAGAAGTTGCTTCTAAAACAGCAGACATCGCAGGAGATGGAACAACAACAGCAACTGTATTAGCGCAAGCAATTATTGGAGCAGGAATGAAAAATGTTGCTGCTGGTGCAAATCCAATGGATTTAAAAAGAGGAATCGACAAAGCAGTTATTGAAGTTGTAAAAAACTTGAAAGCAATTTCAAAAGAAGTTGGTTCAGACAATGATAAAATCAAACAAATCGCTACAATTTCAGCAAATAATGACGAGACAATTGGCGCTTTGATTGCTCAAGCAATGAAAGTTGTTGGAAATGACGGCGTGATTACTGTTGAGGAAGCAAAAGGAACTGAAACAGATGTAAAAACTGTTGAAGGAATGCAATTTGACAGAGGGTATTTATCTCCATATTTCGTAACGAATACTGAAAAAATGATTGTTGACATGGACAATCCATTCATTTTAGTTTACGATAAAAAAATCTCTAATATGAAAGAATTGCTTCCTATTTTAGAACCATGTGTTCAAGCTGGGAAAGCATTATTAATTATTGCAGAAGATGTTGACAATGAAGCTTTGGCTACACTAGTTGTTAACAGAATTAGAGGATCTTTGAAAATTGCTGCTGTAAAAGCACCAGGTTTTGGAGACAGAAGAAAAGCAATGTTAGAAGATATTGCCGTATTAACAGGAGCTCAAGTAATTTCAGAAGAAAAAGGGTTGACTTTAGAAAATGCGACGATGGATATGCTTGGACATGCTGAAAAAATTGAAATCGACAAAGAAAATACAACAATTATCAACGGTTCGGGAGCGAAAGAAGATATTCAATCAAGAGTTGGACAAATTAGAGCTCAAATTGAAGCAACAACTTCAGATTACGATCGTGAAAAACTACAAGAGCGCTTGGCTAAATTAGCTGGTGGTGTTGCCGTGCTTTACGTTGGTGCTGCTACTGAAGTTGAAATGAAAGAGAAAAAAGACAGAGTTGATGATGCTTTAGCTGCAACTAGAGCTGCAGTTGAAGAAGGAATCATTCCTGGTGGTGGGGTTGCTTTCATTCGTTGTATTGAAGTTTTAGAAGACTTGAAAGGAGTTAATGAAGACGAAAATACAGGAATAGCGATTATTCGTCGTGCAATCGAAGAACCATTACGCCAAATCATAGCAAATGCAGGTGAAGAAGGTGCGGTAATCGTTCGTAAAGTACGTGAAGGAAAAGATGATTTCGGATTTAATGCTAGAACTGAAGTTTTCGAAAACCTATATGCTGCTGGTGTAATTGATCCTACAAAAGTAACTCGTATTGCAATCGAAAATGCGGCTTCTATTGCCTCAATGCTTTTAACTACAGAATGTGTTATCGCTGATGCGCCAGAAGAAAACATGCCTGCAATGGGCGGAATGCCTGGTGGAATGCCGGGGATGATGTAATTCTTTGATTCAAGACTTAAGACTTGAAAAATTTTACAAGGAATCTTCGGATTCCTTTTTCGATCCGCCTTCCCGATTTAACTCGGATAGAACGGAACGTCTTTATATAAATGGCCCAGAGGAAACTTTGGGCTTTTTAATTGAAACACACAATGCTATATCGGTATTATACCTGAAAAGTCCTAAATCATTGTTATTTTTAAAATTTCACCAACAAAAGGAAGAACATGAATTTCTACCTTTTGCCCCTCATTTACGGCATCATAAAATTCTTTTCGAATATTGAAGAATTTTTTTCCATTATCCAATTCAATGGAATAATCATAAAGTGACCCTGTGTTTCGTGAATGATCAAAATGACAATATTGCTGCTGTTTCACGACTATTGTACCTCGGTAAATCTCTTCTTTTCCTTCTAATTGGATTTTTTTTGCTCTATTCATTTTTCTAAATACAATTGTGAAAAACACCGTAAATCCAAGAAATATTAATCCAAAAAAAAGAATCATTATTAAATGCGGTATATCAAGCTCTTTTGACCGAAAAGCTAATAAAATACTTTTAGCAATTGACCGCCCAATTAAACAAGCAATTTTAAGTGCCACCAATAAAAAACAAATAAGTGAAATGTAAATTTTATTCGTTGTTTGAGGAATCGTATCTTTATTAGAGAAATCATCGCTAATACATGCTTTTCTATACGACTGAATAAAAAAATAATTAACTCCTATTAACATCAAAGTAAATAAAACATCAATAAGTAACCCTACCGTGAAACGAATTTGACCTATCAAACTCGCTGGCCATTTAAAATAATCAGAAGGACTAGATAAAATCAACCACATTAATGATGTGAAAACAAAAATAAAAATTGTACTAAAAATCCAACTTCCCCTTGAAAATTTTCGATTGTAAGGATTTATTTCCTGCATATAAAAAAGATTTATTATTCTAAATCTTCGTTCATTTAAAATTTTAATAGAACAAAAATTTCTACATTTTTTTTACCTGACTTAAAGCTGTTTTTATATGTTTCGAAAAATTAATTTGCGAATCATAAATTCCTTGTATTATTCCTTCTTTGTCTATAATAAAAGTCACTCTTCCTTGAATAAATCCAAAAAAGTTTGGTTTAATCCCAAAAGCCATTCTTAATTTATTCCCTTCATCTGCAAGTAGAATGAAATTTAATCGGTTTTTCTGCACAAAATTAGATTTTGAATCGACAGTACCTTGTGAAATGCCAATAACTTCACAATCATATTCTTTGAACTCAGTATATGAATCTCGAAAGGCACAAGCTTCCTTTGTACAACCAAACGAATCATCATTTGGATAAAAAAACAAAACTACTTTTTTTCCTAAAAATTCCGAATTTGTCCGCTCAATTCCATTCTGATCTTTCAATCTAAAATCGATTATTTTATCGCCTTTTTTTAACATTTTTCTCTTTTTATTTTCATCTAACAATGCTTAATAATCACTTAGAGTCTATTATGACTTCCATATAATAGGCCTTTTCCACTCAAAATTCTTTATGCTTTTAAGACTTCATAGTCTATAATTACTGAAAAACCTACCTTTTTTGAACGAAAAATTCAATAAAATCTATTCATCAAATAATTTAGACAGCGTTTCTAATTCGACAGAACCAATTTGTATAAATTCAACACTTTTTCTCTTGCTTCTTTATGGTCAACAATCGGTTTTGGATATTTTTCTGTTCCATATTCAGGTATCCATTTTTGAATGTATTCCAATTTCCCATCAAATTTCACTTGTTGACTTATTGGATTAAAAATTCTAAAATACGGAACGGCATCACATCCTGAACTTGCAGCCCATTGCCACCCTCCTACATTGCTTGCTTGTTCGTAATCCAATAATTTTTCTGCAAAATAAGTTTCTCCCCAACGCCAATCTATCAACAAATGCTTTATTAAAAAACTAGCAACAATCATTCGAACTCTGTTATGCATGAAACCTGTTTCGTTCAACTCTCTCATTCCAGCATCAACTATTGGATATCCCGTTTTACCTTCGCACCACAATTTAAATTGAACTTCATTATTTTTCCAAGGAATATTTTCATAGTTTTTTTTAAACGATTTATGAACTGAATCAGGAAAATGGAAAAGTATCATTTGGTAAAATTCTCTCCAAATTAATTCATTTAAAAAAACATCATTTTGAGTTTTCGCTTTCCTTACAAGTTGCCGAATACTTATTGTTCCAAAACGTAAATGAACGCTTAAACGAGAAGTTGCATTTTTAGATGGATAATCTCTATCTAAATGGTAATTTTCTATATTTAAATCTTCAATTTTAGGTGTAATAGAATCTAAATTTATACTATTTCTAAAGCCTATTTTTTCAATACTTATTAATTCATTATTATTGTTTTTATTCATTAATTTAAAAGAATATGATTCAATATTATAATTTTTCAAATCTTCATCTTTCAATTTTTCTTTCCATTTTTTTGAATAAGGTGTAAATATTGTATAAGGCGAATTATTTGGCTTTAGAAGTTCATTTTTTTCAAAAATAACATGGTCTTTACATCCTTTAAAATCAATTTTTCTTTGCTTCAATATTGCTTCTAGTGTCTGATCTCTAAGAATTGCTTTTGGTTCATAATCATTGTTGAATATTATTTTTTGAACATCCAATTCACTTGCAATTTGAGGAATAATTTCAACTGGATTTCCAAAATAGACTAACAAATCTGATTCTAAATCAAGATATGCTGTTTTTAATTTTTGAACTGCTTGATAAATAAAATTTACTCTCTTATCATCACTCGGCAGTTGCTGAAGTATCGTTGAATCAAAAATAAAAATAGGTTGAACCACATCTGAATTTTCTAACGCATAATACAGCCCTTTATTGTCAGTAATACGCAGATCTCTTCTGTGCCAAAAAATTGATTTCGTTTTTAGTTGAGTCATTGAAGAACATACGTTTTAAAGTTATTAACTAAACTCCACTATACTCAAAAATATTATTTTCAGTTTCCCATATACGCACAGTTAAAGCATATTTCGGGTCTATTTTCTCCCTTAATATACACCAAAAAATAACCGTAATGTTTTCGGCAGTAGGTATAACACCTTCGAATTCTTTACAATCTAAATTCAAATTTCGGTGATCAAATCGATCTAATATTTCACGATATATAATTTCTTTCAGAATCTTTAAATCTATGACATATCCCGTTTCTGGATCAATTGGACCATCGAGCCACGTTTCGATCGTATAATTATGCCCATGAAAATTAGGATTACTGCATTTTCCAAAAACTTCTATATTTTTCTCTTCTGGCCAATCAGGTCTATACAATCTATGCGCTGCATTTAAAGAGACTCTTCTACAAACTTTCATTTTAAATTGCTTTTGTTAATTGACCCATGTATTTTTCTAATATCACTTTAAACCAATAAGTAAACGCATCTGAATTTGATTCAATATCAGCAATAATATTGTCTAGTGTTTCCCATTTATATTCTGATGCTTCTTCTAAATTCAAAACTGGTTTACCATCAAAACGTCCAACAATTACATGGTCTAATTCGTGTTCAATCAACTGATTTTCTAGAGCCACGTCATAGACAAAAGAAAAAACACTTTCTATTTCACAATCAAAACCCATTTCCTCTTGTAATCTTCTGTGAGCAGCTTCTATAATTGATTCCCCTGGCACAGGATGACTACAACACGTATTTGTCCACAAGCCTTCAGAATGATATTTCCCCATTGCTCGTTTATGAATCAATAATTCATTTTTAGAATTAAAAATAAAAATTGAAAAAGCTCTATGAAGCAATCCTTTTTGATGTGCTTCCAACTTTTCCATCGAGCCAATAACATGATCGTTTTGATCAACTAAGATTACTTCTACAAGATTCACTTTTATTCCTTTTTGAATTGGATATTAAGAAACTATCTAAATTTATTTTCCTCTCAAAATTCTTTCCGCTTTTATGGATGCGAAGTTTCAGCGAAGCTAAATAAAACTCTATTATTATGGAACAACTTGTCTTTATTGAACGAGAAATTCAATAAAATCTGTTCATCAAAAATTTTAGACAGATTCTAAAAAAAGCAACGCCGATACGTTGCTTTTAGTGTTTTTTTTGAAATTTAGAAACTGCTATATTTTAATCTCTATTTCCTAATAATCTTAATAAGGTTAAGAATAGATTTACAAATAAGATATACAACTGTAAACCACCAATTAGCGATAATTTACTTCTATCGACTTCTGAAAGAGTTGTATCTTTAGAGACACTTTTCAGCTGTTGCATATAATAAGCTGTTAATCCCGTAAATACAAATACACCTATAATAGATATTACATAATCCATCATTTGGCTATGCATAAACATATTGACTAATAAAGCCAACATCATTCCTATAAAAACCATATATAACAAACTTCCAAATTTTGTCAAATCAGTTTTTGTAGTATATCCCAAAATAGCCATTGCTCCAAAAGCACCTGCCGTAATGAAGAAAGTTGAATAGATCGCTGCTCCGGAATAAACTAGAAAAATAGAACTTAAACTCAAGCCCATCAATGCTGAATAAGCAATAAATAAAACAATCAATAATCCTAATGACAAGCTTCTATATGCCATTTGAATTAACAAGCCCAATCCAAGAGGTGCAAACATAACGATGTAAAATAAAGTTGACAAACCTCCTGAAGCTGAAATAAAATATTTCAGGAAAAATTCAGGTATTTTTTGCCCATTTCCAACATCTACCATATTGCTTGTTCCCACATAATATGCAATTGCTCCAGAAATTGCTAATGCCGCAAACATATAGGAATAGACATTCTTAAAAAATTCTCTGGTTATTTCTTTTGAATAACCTTCGTGCTGTTGTCCAAATATATTGTTCATAATTTTAAATTTTTGACTTAATGTAATTTTGCTTGAACTAAGTTAATAAATTCTTTTCTTGTTGAATCATTTTTCAAAAAGATTCCTGTAAATGCACTTGTAGTTGTAGATGAATTTTGTTTCTGTACGCCTCTCATCGCCATACACATGTGCATACATTCAATTACCACCGCAACACCTTTTGGATTTAATGTTCTTTGAACACAATCTCTAATTTCAATTGTTAAACGTTCTTGAACTTGTAATCTTCTTGAATAAGCATCCACAATTCTTGGTAATTTACTCAAACCGACAATTTTCCCATCCGGAATATAAGCAATGTGTGCTTTACCAAAAAACGGCAACATGTGATGCTCACACATTGAATAAACTTCAATATCTTTCACAATCACCATTTCAGAATATTCTTCATGAAAAATAGCTTTTTTCATGATATCATCTGGGTTTAATTCGTAGCCATGTGTTAAAAACTGCATTGCCTTTGCCATTCGTTCAGGTGTTTGCAACAAACCTTCACGTTCAGGATTTTCGCCAATTTGTGCTAAAACATCGTGGTAATGCGCTGCTAGTTTTTGTGTTGTTTCTAATTTATATATTTTATCTCCCACCAGTTCGACTTATTTTAAATAAAAATACGTGATATTCTTGAATTAAGTTAGTATTATAATGTTAAATAAAGTGAAAAATCAAAACGGTTCTTTTCCTCCAAAATATTCAACGTAATTGTTTTCTGTTTCAACTAATTTTATTTTCACCAATTCTCCTCCAGCTTTTGAAATTGGCTCTATTATTTGTTCCCAGATTTTGATAATCACATTTTCAGTTGAAGCCAATAAACCTTTTAAGAAAGGAACATCTAAGTTTAAGTTTTTGTGATCCAAGGGCTCAATTACAAACTCTTTTATAATATCGCTTAAATCCTTTAAATTGATAACAAATCCTGTATCTTCACTTGGAACTCCTTTTACAGTAACATAAATTGTAAAATTATGTCCATGCCAATTATGATTGCTACATCTCCCAAAAACTTCAATATTTTTCTCTTCTGACCATTTTTCTTGCCACAGTTTATGTGCAGCATTAAAGGTTTCTCTTCTTGTTATATAAACTGTACTCACGTTCATTTATTTAATGAATCGACAAAGATAATTATTTAATGTGAATTTTGAATTAAGGATTTTATTCTCAAATAAGCATTTTCCACTATTGTATTTCGAATAAAACAAACCTAAATATTGTTGTTTGTAAAAAACAATTTATATATTTGTATATCAAAGAAAACAAAATGGAAAGATTTATTCAGAAATCAGAAAGAAAAAAAGCAGAGATATCTACTACTTTTGTAAGATACTTGTCTGATGAAATCGAATGGAATCAAAGGATGATTTTATTATTAGGTCATCGAGGTGTTGGGAAAACAACACTTTTACTTCAACAACTCAAAAAGGAAACTTTTAAATCCATTTACATAAGTTTGGATGATTATTATTTTGAAGAAAAAAGATTAATTGAAGTAATAGAAATTCTTTATAGTTTAGAGTATAAAGCATTTTATATTGACGAGATTCATAGATATGCTAATTGGTCAAAAGATTTAAAAAATCTATACGATGACTATAGTGACAGTCGATTTATTATTACAGGATCATCAATACTAAAAATTAACAAAGGACAGGAGGATTTGTCTAGAAGAGCCGTTGTTTATCATCTTGCGGGATTGTCTCTTAGAGAATTTATTGCATTTGAAGAGAAAATAATACTGCCAACTTTAACAATTAATGATATTGTCAGTAAACATAGGGAAATTACGACAGATTTTAAAGATCAAATATCCTATAAATCATTGTTTGATAATTACTTGAAATATGGTTATTATCCTTTTTATAAAGAAGGAAAAAGAGTTTATCATCAAAAATTGCAAGAAGCCACGAATTTGGTTATAGATTCTGATATTGCTCCTTTTGAAGAATTAAATTATACGACAGTGAGAGTGATGAAGAAACTACTTTTCATAATCAGTCAATCCGTTCCATTCATACCTAACATCAGTAAATTAGCCGAAAAATTAAATGTTTCGAGAAATACAATTTTGAAATTATTAGATATACTCGATCAAGCACAATTAATTTCATTGTTACATGCTTCTACAGATGGAATTAGCTTTTTACAAAAACCAGAAAAAATATATCTTCAAAACACGAATTTGTCACACATGTTTGCTGTTGAAGAACCTAATTTAGGAAATATCAGAGAAACTTTTTTCTTTAATCAACTTAAGGTAAAACACACAATAACAGCTCCAAAATATGGAGATTTCATGGTTGAAAATCAATACATATTTGAAGTTGGTGGACCAAACAAAACAAACAAACAACTAAGAGGTGTACCTCAATCTTACCTAGCAATTGATGGGATAGAAGGAGGTGTTGACAATCGAATACCTTTATGGATTTTTGGTTTTTTATATTGATTGGTCTTCGACCTAATTCAAATTTGCAGTAGAAAATTTAACTAGTTATTTTTTGGTTTTATGTTGTTTTCTAATTCAACACTGCAATAGTAAAAAAAAACACAATTTACACAAATTTTTTAGAACTTTTTTTTCGGTAAAACTGTATTTTTAATAACCTAATATCTCCAATCATTGATAAACACTCGATTTTTTGAAATGTTAAATTTTCGATGACAACCGCTTTTCAAACGATAAAAGAGGTATTTTGATTGTTTTAAAATTCTTTCATTGCAAAAAAGTTGTTTACCACATTTACCTCATTCAAATATAAAACAACAAAATGATTATTATTCCAAAACAAGATACAAGGCAGAGGAGCTTCATTCATCAGAGTCTCCAAATCAATTTTAACGCCTAAAGTTTTAAAGCCTATTTGCTCAGCGGCATTTGCAATAGCCGAAAGTGAACTTCCTGAACGTGTTGTATCTGATAATTTACGAAGTTGAGAAAATGAAATTGTTAAACCATAATACTTTGCAACCATGCGAAAACAAGTTGGTCCGCAGTCCATCGTGTCTAATTGATTATAAAAAGTGAATTTTTTCATAATTAATTTACTTGAAACAATTCAAGATAAATATTAACTTGATTGTTGAATTCATAAAGAATACTAAAAAAACCAATTTCTTCGTTGAAAAAATATCGAACCTTATTTCCTAAATTATTTGTAGCTATGATTTCCCAACATTTCAATTTTTCATTATTAAGTTTAACTTTTTTGTTTTTTTTCAAAATTTGATATTTTGATATTAATTTATAACCATTCCATTTACCATATCCATCAAAAATTGAAAGATTTCTCTCCCATTCATGGTTTATTTTTAAAGGATACTCAACACAAGGGAATGGTGCTATTTCGCACATAATATATTGATTATTTCTAATTGGATGAATCCAAAATTGATGCTCATTTTCTATAATTCCTTCTTCCGTATAATCTATCCAAGGTTGACAAGCATTATCTATTATTTTAGAAATTTTTGTAGAGTCAGATTTTTTTTGGGAATAACTAATTGAAATAGTTTTTTGCATATTAGGTTGTTGAAACCATCTTTTCCCGAGAGCAATTATTTTTATAGTGTCAATTAGTATTGTATCATTTTTGAATATAAAAAAACTTCGATAGAAAAAGATTCTTCCTTTTTTGAATATTCTATTGTTGGATTTTATTAATTCATTTCTTTCTATTGTGTCAAATGAATTGTTGTTTTTTACTATTGATTTAAACTTTAATGTATCATATTCAATAATTTCTTCAACTTTATTCTTTTTTAATAGAAATATTGTTGATTTGCATGATACAGTAACTGACAACCAAATAAACAAAACCAAAAACACCTTAATTATTATTTTATTCCCACTCATTTATATACGGGTTATAATTACACTTTAATGGTTTACTATATTTATTATTTTTTTCAGATAAAATTACCCTACAATCTGAACACATATATCTAAATTCACAATCTTTACAAATATCAATTTGATCTTTAGTTATTCCCCATAGATCATAGAAGGATTTATTTTCCATAGCTTCTTTTAATGTTGATGTTTTAATGTTTCCAAATATTTTGGTACTTGAAGGGCAATTTTTTATATCTCCATTACAATCAATTGATATTTTTCTATTTAAACAATTATTATACAACTTAGATTCCATAAACATCGTAATATTCAATCTAAATGTTTCAAAACTAATTGAACCACAACATGATTCATTTGTTAAATTTTGAGTAGTCAAAGTTAAATTGATATTACTTTTATAGGAAGTTAAAATTTCTGGTGCTGAATAAACAACTAGATTCATTAGTCTTAAATTACTATTTAAAAATGAAATATAATCATCTAATAGATATTCAGGCGAATATTTTACAAAAATTGAAATTGAATAAAACGAAGAATTTTTCAAAAATTTCACAATATCAATAACATAACTCAAGTCATTTATTTCAAAAAACCTCATTTCCAAATGCTTACAACCTAGATCTTCTAATTGATAGAAAATTTCTTCTTTATTAAAATTACTTTTTTCATTAATAGAAATAATTGAATCATATATTTTTTCAGAGCCTTTGAATTCAACATTTAGAGGTGGAAATAAATCTATATCTTCAGTTTGAAAAATAAATTCATTTTCTAATAAAAGATTAAAATACTCATTAAGAGTCTCTTTATTTTCTTCACCATATAAAGATACTAAGTTATCTATAGCAGGAAAAGTATAATTTTTTAATATATCAAAAAGATCATTTGGAGGGATAATTTTATTTTGAGGTGCTGGGAGTTTTAAATAGAAAAAATTTCTACTTTAGGATTCATGGAAAAAAAGAGTACCGATCAAAGTTCAATACAATCTCATTTGTATAGTTTATTAGTTCCTCAAGAGATATTAAA
>JACOTM010000017.1 GCA_016178305.1 Flavobacteriia bacterium
TACCTGCGTTATTTTTGACTTTATCAGGTAACCGAATTTTTCAAAAACCATTGAATTTACTAGGTTTCAGAACATCGATACAAACAGAATTAATTATTAATTAGGTAACCTAATCAGTTACCACAAATGTTTCGAAAAAATGAAATTGAATTACACCTTTAACACACTTGTTTGGATTAATAAATCCAAAGCAAAAAATGGAGTAGCTCCAATCTATGTAAGAATTACTATTGATGGGAAAAGAATAGAAATTTCCTCAGGTAAATCTGTCGTAATTGAAAAGTGGAGTTCCGAGGGGCAAAATGTAAAAGGAAATGGTGATGAAGCAAAAACAATTAATCAATACATTAGATTAATGCTTGGTCAAATTGAAAAAATACATTTGAATATCTCAAATCAGAACATCGTTCCGACTGTCTATATGATAAAGCAACAACTACTGAATAAAGATGAAAATGTGAAGCCTAAAGAAAAAACTATTGTAGAAGCGATCACCTACCACAATCTAAAAATGAAAGAGAAAGTAAATATCGGATTGATTAGTAAAAATACGTTAGTTAGGTATACATCAAACAACTCATCAATATGTCCAAGTGCAGTATTGTATTCTGCTTCTGCTTTATCAATTTTACTCCCATAATTTTTTTCTTAATATCGTTGTTACATCAATCTGATCATATTCTTTGTGAGCACCTAATTAAATAAAAGTCTATTATTACTGAAAAATTCAATAATATCTATTTCTCAAATAATTTTAGAGATTTTTAAAGTTTTTTCGAATTAGGTGATTTTTCAATCTTGATATAATCAGTTGGGGTCTCAAATAACTCAGAATTAAAACATCTTCTCTTTCAATACCTTCCAATAATTTGCAACAAAAACACCCAATAAAATTACAACCATTGCACCAACTTGTCCAAGTGTTATTTTTTCTCCAAATGCCAATCCAATAAAAACCGCAACAATAGGGATGAAATAAGTGACACTACTAGCAAATAAGGTGGACGAATTAGCAATTACGATATTAAATAACATTACAGCCAATGCTGTTCCAACAATACTAAGTATGGAGATGTAAAACAAACCTTGAAGTGCGAATGAATTGGTTTGAATGGTTTCAGTTGTACCGAGTAATAATGCAACGATAACGGAAGGAATAAAAATGATTCCAAAAGCCAAAGAAGTGATTTCGATTGCTTGAAATTTTTGAAGCGTATATTTGATATAATTTAGACTAATACCATAAAAAAATGTAGCTAAAACTACTGCTAAGACAGGTAGAAGACTACTTTTTATTTGTATGTGTTCGGGTTGAACAGCGGCATTATTTACTAATAAAACGATACCCAAAGACCCAATGATTAGTCCAATGAATTGAATCAGTGTTAGCTTGTTTTTAAAAACCAAAAAACCAATAAGCATCGTGAAAATAGGCGTAAAACTATTTAACATACCAGCATAACCTGAAGAAATTCCAGTTTCAGCGTATGTAAATAAGAAAGCAGGAAAAAAATTACCAGTAAAACCAACAATGGCTAAACAAAAGAATTCTTTGAAAGTTTGAATTTTTTTATAACATTTGAAAGCAAAGGGTAAAAGTACTAAACCAGCTATAACCATACGCAATGCCCCAACTTGAGGATCACTAAAAATAGGTTCGTTAGATGCTGTAAACATTCCTTTTTTCATCAAAATGAAGGAACTTCCCCAAATACAAGCCAGTAGAATTAGTAAAATCCAGCTTTTTGTTTCTTTTGTCATGAGTATAAAGTTAAGAATTTGAAGCATTCTTGTTATCTTTGTAAAGAATAAAATTCAAGATTGATTCAACATCAAGATTTTAAAATTTAAAATTAAGAGGTTATACTCTTGAAAAATAAAACAAAAAAATATGAAAATTACAGATGAAATAGTGGATCATATCGCACATTTGGCTCGTTTGAAATTTGAGGGAGATAAAAAAATTGCAATTAAAGAAGATATGAATAATATTATTTCTTTTATGGATAAGCTTTCAGAAGTTCCAACGGATAATGTTGAACCACTGATTTTTATGAGCGATGAAATAAATGTTTTGCGGGAAGATATACCTGTAGTTTCTTTAACGCAAACAGAAGCACTTAAAAATGCACCCAAAAAAGATTCTGATTATTTTAGAATTCCAAAGGTGTTAGATAAATAGTTGGCTTCGACAAGGCTCAGCCAACGGTTAAAAATTCAAAAAATGGTATTATATAACGTTACTATCAGTATAGATCCAAATGTACATGAAGAATGGTTGGATTGGATGCGAACCAAACATATTCCGGAAGTACTTGAAACTGGATGTTTTTTAGAAAGTAGAATTTCAAGAGTACATGGTGAAGAGGAAGGTGGATTGACCTTTGCTGTTATGTATTTAGCACCTTCACAAGAAATTTATGATAAATATCAAAATGAATTTGCTCCAGCTTTACAACAAGAACATTCGGATAAATTCGGAGGAAAATTTGCAGCATTTAGGACAACACTTTCGGTAATTGAAGAATTTAAAAAAATATGAGCCAACACGTAAGAGCAAAGAAACATTTGGGGCAACATTTTTTAGTAGATAAAAATATTTGTTTAAAAATTGCGCAACAATTCAAAGGATTTCAAGGATGTAAACGTGTGTTGGAAATTGGGCCAGGAATGGGAGCCTTGACAGAATATTTGCTTCAAAAGGAAGAGAATGATGTTCATGTTATGGAAATTGATAGAGATTCGATTGCTTATTTAAAGGAATATTTTCCTAAATTAGAAGGTAAAATTTGGGAAAAAGATTTTTTGAAAGCAGATTTACAAACTCTTTTTGGAAATGAGCCTATAGCTGTAGTTGGAAATTTCCCCTATAATATTTCTTCTCAAATTTTATTTAAATGCTTGGATCATAGAAATCAAATTCCTGAAATTATGGGAATGTTTCAAAAAGAAGTGGCATTAAGAGTTGCAGAAAAACCAGGCTCAAAAACTTATGGGATAATGAGTGTTTTGTTGCAAGCATTTTACGATATTGAATACTGTTTTACAGTGGATGAACATGTATTTAATCCGCCACCAAAAGTGAAATCAGGGGTTATTCGTTGTACTCGAAATCAACGAGAATCATTTCCTTGCGATGAGAAATTATTTATTCAAGTGGTAAAACAAACGTTCAATCAACGTAGAAAAACCATTCGAAATTCTGTTCGATCTGTGGTAAATGACCCTGCTTTTGAACATCCATTTTTGACTTTACGTCCTGAACGCTTGTCTGTTGAAGACTTTGTTGAATTAACACAAGCGATAGAACAATTTCGTTTAAAATCGGCAACCAATAGTTAACTCAAAAGGAACGCTAATTTTGAATGATTATTTATTATTGAAAAAAAGTGACATTTTTCAACCAATTAAATGAATTTTTATTTACTTTGCATTATTAAAGTTTGAAACATGGGATCTATAAAAGTATTTGAAGCAATAGATGATTTTTTACAAAATTATATTTACGTAATTTTTGATAACATTGGAGACATTTTTAACTACTCTTGTATAGTGTTAGGTTTCTTTGGTTTATTTTATTGGTTAAGATACCAAAAGAAATTCAACGATCAAGCCGCAAATGATTCGAATCAATTAAAGTAAATTTATTGAAATGACATAGTTAGGTTGTTTATCTTCGGATGAACAACCTTTTTTTTTAATAAACGAATATCTAAAAGTCAGAGTAAATATCTATTTCAGACGATTTTGGAAATTAATTTTAAATCAATGTTTTCTATTATAATTACAGCTGGAGGAATTGGGAAACGGATGGAGAGTTCTATTCCGAAACAATTTTTGGAATTGAAAGGACTACCGATTTTGATGCATACAATTCAACGATTTTCAAATGTTGAACCTGCTTGTCAAATCCTGGTTACGTTACCTTCTGATTGGATTTCTTTTTGGGAGGAATTATTAGTAAAGCATGTATTTACGATTAAACATGAAGTGATTCAAGGAGGAATAGAACGTTATGATTCGATAAAAAACGCTTTATCAAAATGTCATTTTGAATTTATTGGCATACATGATGGCGTGAGGCCATTTGTTTCCAATCAAACAATTTCAAATTGCCTGAATTTGGTGCAAGAAAAAGGAAATGCAATTCCAACGTTGGATTTAAAAGAATCATTACGGCAAATAAATGTTAACTCGGTTTCGAAAGCAGTTAAAAGAAGTGAATTTGTGCATGTTCAAACGCCCCAATTTTTCAACAAAGAAATCATTTCAAACGCTTATAAGATTCCATTTCATACAGCAATTACAGACGATGCTAGTTTGGTTGAAGAAGCTGGGTTTGATATTCATTTATGTGCTGGAAATGAAGAAAACATTAAAATTACAACACCTTTGGATTTGAAAATTGGGGAATTATTTGTTGACTTTTATAATTAATATACAACGATAATACTGTATAAGCGTTCGGTTAAAATTGTACACTCAAGTTACTAGATTTTTCTATAAATTACTTCATTATTTCCAATTCATTTTGTATAAATTGAATTAATATTTGATTTTTCAATACATCTAGTTCAGCGATTAATAATTGGTTTTTTGTAAGTGTAAAAAGAGAAACTTCAATGATTCCTCGGGTGTATTTTGATTGTGTTGTTCTGTAAACTTCTTTTGTTAGCATCAAATTAGTTTCTAGTTGTTGTTGTTTAGCAATTTGTTGTTCTAATTGTGTTATTTTCAACATAATTTGATTGTCTAATTTTTGTTTCATTTGTTCCCTTTCCAATTTTATTTTTTCGGACTCTATTTTGGCGCATTGGATTAATTTTTCAGTTTTAAATCCATTAAAAACAGGAATATTCATGCGTAAACCAATCAATTGATTTTTGTTATTATTTAATTGAGTTTGAAATTGATTTCCTCCATTGAAATTTGTTGAAAGTGGCTGATAATAAAACGAAGAAATATTGTAAAAAGTTTGAATTGTAGGAAATTTCAGCGCACGATTCATAGAAAGCAATTTTTGGTTGGATAGTAATCTTAATTCAACAATTTTTAATTCTAAATGATTGTCATTAATGGTAGTTGTTGAAGCTGTAGTATGGGAAATGGTAAATTCTAATTGGATGAATTTTATATTTTTGACCGTGACTTGAAGCAATTGAAACAAATTTAATTTTTGTTGCTCAAAGAGTTGTTCTGTTTCTAATTTGTGAGTTTCTTCATTGGCTGCAATTAATTGAATTTCATATAAATCACTTTTAGCTTTATTGCCATTTGCAACTTCTTTTTCTATACGATTGACTTCTTTTTTTGTATTTTGTATCTGTTCAATCTGAATGCTAAGTAATTTCTGTGTCAATAAACTTTCCATGTAATGTTTTACGATTAACATTTGATAGGCTTTTACGATTCGTTGATAATCTAAATCGTTTATAGCGATTTCGATAGTTTCTTTTTGTGTTTTTTGAATTGAATAAAGGTCAAAAAGATTGATATGTGCCCCAAGATTTAAATAATCATATTGATAATTCGATGTCACGCGATTATTTGTTGCTGGATCAATAGTTGATCCAAAATTGTATGTATGATCCGTATAAATATTGATATTTGGTAGCCAGTTCATTAATTGAGAGGTATGGCTTGTTTTTGATTTTTCAATTTCCAACATTTTACATTTGAGTTCTAAATTGTTTTGAAGACCAATTTCAAGACATTTTTGCAAACTCCAATTTTCTGATTGAGCTGAAATTTGAGCAAAGGAAAGCAAGCTAATCCAAAGCATGCGTATATTTTTCATCGTAAAAGAATTGAATTATTCGTATTTTAAATAATATAAAACATCAACTTTAGTGGCTTGATAGGCTTTACCTAAAACTACAATTAAGGTTAAAGTTAATAGAAAAAAGAAGCTTAAAACATAAGGTGTAATTGGCATTTCGATACGGTAAGCAAAATTTTCTAGCCATAATTGTAAAAGATAAAAAACAGGTAAAATGGCACAAATAAATCCGAATACACAAAAAATGAAATATTGTTTTGTTAAGGTAAATAGTAATTCTTTAGTTTCAGCTCCTAAGGTTTTTCGAATTGCAATTTCTTTCATACGTCTTTCAACTGAAAAAGAAACCAAAGCAAATAATCCAAATAAAGCGATTAAGATTACGACAATATTGAGAATTGAAAATAAATTTCGTTGGGAAACATACTCTTTATAGGTTTGTGCAAATTGTTTATCAATGAAAGTATAGTCGAAAGGATAATCTTGATTGATATTTTTTTTCCAGAATTTTTCAATTTGACCGAGGGTTTTTGTCTGATTTTGAGCTGAAATTTTTATAGCTATTTTTCCTAAGTTACCAATCATCCAGTCGATTGTTTTGTAATGAAAGAAAACCATCGGAGGAATTTCGGTTTGTAACCCCATTAAATGGAAATCTTTAACAACGCCTATTATTTTCAACTGTTTATCATTCCAATTTATGATTTTACCAACCGGATTTTTTTCTTTCATCATCTTAAGGGTTGTTTCATTGATGATAACTGATTCGGTTGCGTCGGATGCTATATTTTTATTGAAAAAACGACCACTTTTCATTTTTACGTTTAACATTTCAAGCATTTCGTAATCTACAGCCATATTATGTCCTTGAATATTTACATCGTTATAGCTGAATCCAGAGGTAGAGCTGGCACCATTTCCAAACGTAAATGCTCCGGATGAAACTTGTTTTACACCTTGAATTTTGAGTAATTCTTTTTTAACAGTTACATAACGCTCATATAGTTGATTATCTTCTCTTCTTGGGTAGTAAATTTCTAATATTTGTTCACCTTTGAATCCTAAATCTTTCGAATTCATGTATTTGATCTGTTCGTGTACGATTGAAGTACCTATAATGAAGAAAGTTGCAATTGTAAACTGAAAAATTAACATTGAATTCCGAATCCAAACACCTTGTTTACTTCTCCCAAAATTGCCTTTAATAACTTTTGTAGTATCGAAATTAGCTACGTAAATTGCTGGAAATATACCCGCTACGATTACCGTTAATCCAAAAATTATGATTAATTGAATGAAAAACTGACTGCCTGACAAGAGGAATTCTTTTTCCAAAAAAGCGTTATAATAAGGAAGTGTAATTTCAACGATACTTAATGCGATCATAATTGAAAATAAAGTGATAATTACAGTTTCAAAAATAAATTGAGAAATAATATTTCTTTTCGTTGCACCTACTATTTTTCGAATACCCACTTCTTTAGCACGTTTTATAGCATTTGCGGTTGATAAATTGATATAATTTACGATTGATAGAATTAAAATTAATAGCGAAATCCCCATCATTATTAATAAAAATTGGTAATTTCCTTTCCCTTCTGCTAATCCAACAGGCATAGCGTTTATACGATCTGTTTTTAATTGTTCTAAATAAACGGTGTTTTCTCCATATTGTTTGATGTATTTTTGGGTAGTGATACCGCCATTTTTTGCATTGGGTTTAATGACGTTTTCAAAATATAAGTTTTCAATTTCTTGCTCAACAATTGCTTTATCTTTAGGATTTTTTAATTTTAAAAGTAAGCCATAATTGTAATTTCCCCAAGCACTTTCATTACCATCTGTTTTTATCCGATCATCAATTGTATTGATAATTATTTCTGATGCTATGGAAGATTTCCCAGGTATTTCATACACTAATTTTACAATATGTTTATTGCCTTCTATAAGAATTTGTTTTCCAATTGGATTTTCATTTCCAAATAATTGCTTGGCAGTTTTTAATGCTAATGCCACGGCAATTTTATCTTTTTTATAAGCGTTTATGCTACCATAAATTTGAGTAAAAGGAAAATAAGAGAAAAAATTCTTTTGGGCACTTGTTATTTTAGAAAATAGAAGTTTTTTCCCTTTGTATTTCACTAATCCTCCGGTATAATAAGATTCTAAATAACAAAAACTAGTAATTTTATTTGATTTTTTCTTTAAAAGAGGACCAATTGGAGCTGGATTATTTGCCCAAATATCATCGGTTGACCCTAACTTTACTAACGTTTGAAAAACATTTTCTTTTTCAGAATTCCATTGATTGTAGGAATGTTCATCGTTCCAATATAAGACAGCAAAGATTAAACCAGCGATTCCAATTCCCAAACCAAACGTGTTTAGAATCGTAAACAATTTATTGTGTTTGATATGATGAATGAATATTTTAGTCCAATTTTTTAACATGTTTTCTAATTATAAAGGAATGATTATTAGTTGATTGGATGCTTATGAATTCTTTTTTTTCTTTTTTATTTGAATACTTCCACCACTATTTTTAACAAAAGTTGACTTCGTATAAACAAGTTCTTTAATATTACAACTTGCGCCACTTGTTGATTCGATTACAATTTCCCCAGCCGTACCGCTTAGTTTTACACTGGCACCGCTCGAAGTTTCTAAACTTAAGTATTCTGTCACTAAATCTAAATTTACAGATGCCCCGGATGAAGATTCCAATGTCAAATGAGTTGTTTTTAATTTTCCTTTAAGAATCGCACCTGAAGAAACTTCAATTGTAAGTTTTGATTTTACTAATTGCTTTGTAAATGATAATGTTGCGCCAGAATTCACTTCAATATTATAAATATCAGGAGATTGTATGTAAATTTTGAGAAAGTCGTTTTTTGCTAATTTTAATTTTTTGGCACCAATTTTTAAACATTTTTGATCAACATTGATGATTAAATGTTCCAAGTATTTTTTGTCATTGGTTTCAATAGAAACTTTTTGAGTTTCAGAATATTCGTACACAACAAACATCCCTGATGAAATTTCCATATTATGAAATGATTCTACTTTTCGTTCTTCAATAATCTGTGCTTTTCCAATAAATGAAAGAATAATGAAGCTGTAAATAAAGAGTGATTTTTTCATTTTTTTATTAATTAGTTATTTTTTTGAATATATGTTGATATGGAACTTGTAACATTCAAGTTGACTGAGCTTGTAACATTCAAGTTGACTGAGCTTGTCGAAGTCAACTTGAATGCTGAGCGTAGTCGAAGCCAACGTTTCTATTATTACTTTTCTCAGCTACAATCGCTCCGTCTTTCATTACAATTGTTCGTTGAGAAAAAGAAGCATCATAATTGGAGTGTGTTACCATAAGAATGGTAGTACCATTAGCATGTAAATCTGTTAACAATTCCATGACTTCATTTCCGTTTTTACTGTCCAAATTTCCAGTTGGTTCATCCGCTAAGATGATTTTAGGATTTGTAACCAATGCTCTTGCGACAGCTACACGTTGTTGTTGACCTCCCGAAAGTTGTTGAGGAAAATGCTGTAAGCGGTGAGAAATCCCTAATCTTTCTGCGATTTCGTTTACTTTTGTTTTTCTTTCAGCAGATTTAATGTTGTTGTAAATCAAAGGCAATTCAATATTGTCATAAACAGAAAGTTCATCAATCAGATTGAAATTTTGGAAAATAAAGCCAATTGTTGATTTACGGACTGAAGCAATTTCTTTTTGTTTTAAATCTTTTATTTCCTGTCCGTTTAACTGATAACTTCCAGCATTGAAATTATCCAATAATCCTACAATATTTAGTAAAGTTGATTTTCCGCAACCGGATGGTCCCATGATTGTAATAAAATCTCCTTGATTAATTGTAAATGAAATTTCATGTAAAGCTTTCGTTTCTATTTCTTCCGTGCGAAAAATTTTTGAGATGTTTTTTATTTTTATCATATCATTCGATTTAATAAGAATTTAATAATCTATTGACATAATTCACCCATTCATAATCAGGAATGGATTCGTCGATGATAAAATCTGGTTGTAAACCTATTCCATCAATTTTAATTTTTGGTATTCTCAAGCTTTTTGTCAAACAATATCCTAGTTCAAACTCATTACAAGGAGAATTGACAAAATACATGTTTGAAATGTCAAGTATTCCAAATGTTGTTGTTCCAAAAAACTTTACTTTTTTACTTTGTTTTGCTGCTAAAATGAATTCTTCGGTAGTACTGGCATTGCCATCATTGATGATAATTCCTACATTTTTCGGATACGTGTAAACCGTGTCCATCGTGATCTCGGACGTTTTCATAGAATCTAGATTGATAAATTGACCAAGATGTTTTTCTAAAGTATCATAGGCAATTTGAGCCCATTTTTTTTCATCATCGGTAGCCCCATAATCTGATTTATGAATAAAGTCAAGCATGCGCTGATTGTTTAATTTGGTTGAAAAATATTCTACACCAAAACAGGTAATAGGATTGGTATAAATAAAAGGGAGAATCTCATTAAAACTGATGTCGCTTCCTCCTCCGTTATTTCGTAAATCGATGATTAAGTTTTCGGTACTTAGGATTTTATTTTTATTGTCTGAAATAACACGGTCAATTGCTTCTTTTTGTGAACGGTCAAATGATGGAATTCTTAAAATCAATGTTGTAGAATTTAATTCTTCTAAAAATGGTTTTTGTGCTTGAATTAATTGCATGTAATCTTCAATGTATTTTTCCGTTTGTATTTTTGGACTAATTCTTTTCATCATAAAATTTCCGACTTGCAAATAATTTTGACCGAAGAATTTAACCTCATCTGATTCTTGAGTTGTTCTGTTTCGAAGGTGAAAAATAGAATGAATTTTATTTTTTTCAAGCGTAATTTTAAATTTGACATCGCCTTTTTTCCAGTTTTCAACTTCTGACGTGATAATAAATCCAACATAGGTATTTTCTATTTTTTTTATTCCAACGATGTAAGGAGACAAATCCCAAACTCCTTCGTAATCAATTTCTTTTTTTGCTTCTATATAGTGCTTGAAATCTTGAATATCAACTGTAATTGTTTCGCCTTTTGTTTCCAGTATTATTTCTTTTTGATTCTCTTTCTTTGTTAAATTATTTTTTGAATTTTCAATAGGTCGTATTGCAATATGACCTTCTCTAAAAAAACGAAGCCATTGATAAAGTAATTGCATACATTCCGTTGTGTTATTTATTTCTTTAACGCTTAAATTGAATATTTCATTGTGTTTTTGATATGCTTCCTTTCCTTTTGTTTCTAGGGCATAAGTGTATCCTGCATCATTTTGTTCAAAAGTTTGTCGTACCCAATTAAGATTTGCTTCACAATCGCAATTCTGGGCATTTAATACATAAGTATTTAATAAGAATGTAAGAATGATAATTTGTTTATTCATTTGTGTTTATTTATCGTTATTTATTAATTTCAATTCTTCAACCGTTAAAAAATCTTTATACGATGAGGTAATTACTTTTTCTCCAACTTTTAATCCCTCTATGATTTCATAATACAAAGGATTTTCTCTTCCCAATTTGATACTTCGTTTAATGGCTTTATTTCCGATGACGACAAAAATCCATTTCCCTTCTGTTTCTCTATCAAATATTCCTTTCGATATGATTTTCACTTTTGATTTTTCAGACAAACTTAATCGAACTCCGAAACTTAATCCTTGTTGGATAGAATTTTTTTCATTTTTTATAAAATTTAATTCTACTAAGAATGTACCATTTTTGATTTCAGGAACAATTTTATTTACAGAAACGTGAACCTGCTTATTGAAATATTCGATAGCTCCTGTTTGTCCAATTGCAATTTTATCCAGGTAAAATTCATCTACATCAGCAATTAATTTATAGCCTTTCTGAACATCTATTTTACCGATACTTTCACCAGCCGCATAATTTTTTCCTAATAGCGGTTCGAAAGAAGTCAAGCATCCTGAAACGGGAGCAAGGATTAAAAAATTTTGTTTGTTTTTCCTTAAAATGGCTAAACTTTTTTGCATGAAATTAAGTGATTGGTTAAGTTGATTAATTCCCAAGTGGTTAGCTTGTTTTTCTTTCTGAATACTCTGTTGGATTAAATTTTTTCTTTCTTTTTGATAACGGAAATCTTCTTGCGTTTTTCTCCAGGAATCTTTTGATAAAATATCTTCTTCAAACATTTTTTGATGCAAATCGTAAGTTGTTTTGGACTCTAAATAGTCATGTTCAATTGAAATTAATTCTTTTGACAGATTGAATTCTTGTGTACGAATGTCTAATTTTGCTTTGTTCAATTGATTAATTTGTTCGATAATAGTGGTCTCTTGATTGACATAACTTAATTCCGTGTTTGGATTGAAAATTTTAGCTAATGGCTGACTTTTATTGACTTGTTCTCCATTCTCAACAAAAATTTCTTGGATAGAACCACCTTCTTGAATGTTGATAAGCATCGATTGTAAAGGAACAACTTTTGCTTGAAAAACAATGAAATCTTCGAAATTTCCAAATTCCACTTTTTTGATAGTAATTTCTTCCCGTTTAACGATTAAACTTTTCTTTTTCGTAAAAACAAAAGACGCAATTAAAATAATTCCAATAATTGGTAAAGTAATTTTAATAACCTTGTTTATTTTTCTATTTTTACGCTGTAAAACGGTGTCCATAATTAATTCATTTATAGAAGATAAGCTAAATTTTGTGCCGTAAAATGATCCTTTTCTAATCTGCTTAAAATTAGAAAGATAGTTTTTTAATAAAATCGAATGGTGTTCGAAATTGAACACTTCATTTGTGAAAACGAACAATAAATGATTAAAACAAAAGCAAACATATTAATCATAGACGATCAAGAAGACATTCTTTTTAGCGTAAAAATGGTCTTAAAAAAACACTTTCAAAATGTTTACACGCTTGATAATCCGAAAAAAGTGATTCAAGTGATTGCCGAAACTGAAATGGATGTTGTGCTTTTGGATATGAATTACCGCATCGGTTTTGAAGATGGTAAAGAAGGAATTTATTTGTTAAAAGAGATTAAAGCGATTTCACCCAATACACAAATTATTTTAATGACTGCTTTTGGAAAAGTGGAAACGGCTGTTGAAGGTATAAAAATCGGTGCTTATGATTATATTCAAAAACCATTTAATAATGAAAATTTATTGGTATTAATCAAGTCGGCAGTTGGCATTAAACGAAAACTTGTAAAAATACAGGCTAAATCCTCTTCTGAAAAGGAGTATTATATCGGACAATCTCCTTTGATTGAAAAAGCATATACATTAGCGAATAAAGTTTCAAAAACGGATGCAAATGTGATGATATTAGGAGAAAATGGTACGGGAAAATTTGTTTTAGCAAAACATATCCACGATCAATCTCCTCGGAAAAATGAAGCATTTGTTCCTGTAGATTTAGGTTCTTTAAATGAAAACATTTTTGAAAGTGAACTTTTCGGCTCCGTAAAAGGAGCTTTTACAGATGCTAAAACAGATACTGTTGGAAGATTTGAATTGGCTCAAAATGGAACTATTTTTTTGGATGAAATAGGAAATTTGTCTTTACAATTGCAATCCAAACTTTTACAGGTTATTCAAAACAAGTCTGTCACACGTTTAGGTGAATCAATTGTCCGTCCATTGAATGTCCGAATAATAACAGCAACAAATTTAGATTTAAAACTGGAAGTTGCTGAGAAACGGTTTCGAGAAGACTTATTCTACCGAATCAATGTCATGGAAATCGCTTTGCCTTCTTTGAGAAATTGTAAAACAGACATTTTGCCAATGGCAAAATTTATCTTGGAAAAATTGAAAGTCAGGTATGATAAACCGGAAATACAATTAAGTTCTAAAGCTTCTGATTTAATCGAACAACATGCTTGGTTTGGAAATGTTCGGGAATTAGAAAATCGCTTGGAACGTGCCTTGATTTTATGTGAAAATAACGTCGTAAATCCATGCGATTTGGATTTTGATTCCAATTTTATGCTTGCAAGTTCAAAAGAAGAAGTAAAACTGAATGCTATTGAAAAGCAAACAATTATACACATTTTGACAAAACATCAACACAATATTAGCAAAGCAGCCGAAGAATTGGGATTATCAAGAGCAGCACTTTACAGAAGAATCGAAAAATATGAAATTTAATTAGAGAATGATTTATGAAAAAGCAGCATAAAGGAAGTTTAGTATTTGGCTTAATTGTCAGAATAAGCTTTCTAATTGGAATAATCATTTTGGAATTGTTTTTATTTCATTATCGTTTAGTGTACACTTCATTTTTCGGGTTACTTATTTTAATTGCCTTCGGTTTAGAATTATTTCTTTATGTACAAAACATTTTTCAATTTTATGATAAAACGATAGAGGCAATTTTACAGAATGACTTTTCAGCAAATCTAACGGACAGACATTTAACGAGTTCCAATCGAAATATATTGAAATTATACGAAAAATTAAAAATTCAACACTATGAACATGAATCCAAAGAATTGGTATATAGTACGTTATTGAATAGTTTAGATTCTGCGGTTTTAATTTTGAAAAAAGAAAAATCATGGAATATTTTTTTGATGAATCAATTTTTTGCAAATTATTTTAAGGTGCCCAAAGTTTCCAAATGGAGTTATTTAAAAAATCATTTAGAATCGCTATGTCTTTTAATTGAAGAGCGAAATTTTGAAGATTTTAAAACGACCATTGAAATTACACTTGAGGAACAAGACCCTCAAACTTTTGTCATTCAAACTGCACGCACTCAAAATTCCAATCAGATTTATTATGTGATTTTATTGGATTCTATTCAACGGGTAATTGATAAAAAAGAAAAAGAAGCATGGATTAATTTAATGCAAATTATAGCGCATGAATTGCTAAATTCTTTAACGCCCATTCAAACCTTATCTCAAAATTTGAAAGAAATTGTTCATCAAAAAGAATTGTCGAGTGAAGATTTATCGGACATAAAAGAATCTGTAAATGCGATTAATAACAGAGGTTTACACTTGCAGCAATTTGTTGAGAGTTATCGAAGACTGACTTCTTTACCAACTCCTTTTAAAAGTATGGTATTTTGTAAAGAAATTCAATTAACGATTCAAACATTATTTGAACATACATTTAAATCAAAGGAGATAAGATTTGAATGCAATCTCAAAGAAGATAGCGTACTTTATGTAGATAAAAATCAATTTGAACAAGTTTTAATTAACCTTATAAATAACAGTATTCATGCTTTAGAGGGGCAAGAAGATAAAAAAATCAGTTTGAATTTTAGTATGGATGAAACACGGGATTTTATTTCGGTTATTGACAATGGTATTGGGATAGCATCAGAAATAGAAGATAAGATATTTATCCCTTTTTATACAACTAGAAAAAATGGAGCAGGAATAGGTTTAACATTATCGAAAAATATCATAGAAGCACAAGGAGGTTATCTGATGTATCAAAAAAATGAAGGAAAAACTGTTTTTACAATTAGTTTAGTTCGTTAAAAATTTTATCATATTGAGGTAAAATGATTCAATCCAATCGGCCTTTAATTGCGTTTTCAATCATTTCTGATTTTGTTTTAAATTTGAAATCAAGGGCATTTCTAATTTTGGAAGCATTGTAAACCGTATTAGAAAATGAGCTTCTTGCTGTTTCTCTCGTAATAGTTGGTTTTTTGCGTCTTATTCGAGCAAGTATCCCAGCTAATATCCATGCAAAATTGATAAGAAATTTAGAAACTTTTATGGATGGTGGTTTTCTATTTAATTGTTTGGAAATTTCATCAAACAGGTCTTTAAAACTCGAATTTTCCCCGATGCATAGAAATCGTTCGTTTTTTAGATTACTTTGCATTAATTTGACTAAAGTTTCTGCTACGTCTCTAGCATCTACAAAAGCATTTGATCCAGGAGTGTAAAATTTTAAACCGTTTGCAATTGTACGAAAAATAGTCATTGAACTTTCATTCCAATTTCCGGCGCCAACAATCAAGCAAGGATTCAGGATAATCACATCTAAACCTTCTTCTACACCACGCCAAACCTCTTTTTCAGCAGAATATTTTGAAATAGAATAACCACTAGTCTCAGGCGATTGCTTCCATTTGGTGTTTTCGGTTACAATTTCATCTTCACTTCCAATGGCTGCTGTTGAACTGATGTATCCTAATTTTGTAATATTGTTTTTTAAAGCTGCATTAATCACATTGGACGTTCCTTCACGATTAATTTTCATCATTTTATAAAAATCTCTTCTACAAAATGAAACCAGAGCGGCACAATGATAAACGAAATCACAGTTTTTCATTTCTTCTTCCAATGAAATTACATCGAGAATATCACATTTTACCCAAGTAATTAGATCGAATTTAGATTGAAAATGCAACGGGTCGTAAAACTGAAAAATTTTAAAAACCGTATTAATCTTTGTTTCGTCCCTATAAATTGCTTTAATAGGCGTTTTACATTCAGTTAACTGAAACAATAAATGACTTCCCAATAATCCAGTACCACCTGTTACAAATATCATTGGACGAAAATACAAACAATCTTTCATTTGATTTTGGAATCCTCTTTAAAAAATGAAGTTTAAAATTATCAAATGATACTTTTGAATGAATATTTGATATTGTGTTGAATTATACAATATTCTACCTTTGTGGTATATGAAAGGATTTATTCTAATAGCAATATTTATTACGACTCTTTTTTCATGCACATCAGAATATACTGAACGCATGGAGAAGGCTTTAGAGTTGAAAAAAGAATTTATTTTAGTGATGAAAAATGAAGATATTCAAAACAAAGAATCAATTTCTAAAGATTTAAAAAGTCAAATACAAGTCCAGGCAAAATTATCTGGAAATGAGTCTTTGTTTTATCGTCAATTGGCTTTGAATAAATAATATTTTGGTTAAAGAAGTTCTTCAGAAGGATTCCAAAAAATAGTTTTAAAATTTTGAATCGTATCATTTTCAACAATTAAACCTTCTTTTTCTAATAATTCTTGCATTTCAGATGGTGTTGCAAAATGCATTTTACCAGTTAACATACCATTGCGATTTACAACTCTATGTGCAGGGATGTTTTTATCTAAGTGTGCCGAATTCATTGCCCAACCAACCATTCTACTAGATCTTTTTGCACCTAAATAAGTGGCAATTGCTCCATAAGAAGTTGCACGACCTTTCGGGATTAATTTAGCAACTTCAAAAACCATTTGGAAAAAATCTTTGTTTTTATCATTTAAACTTACAACCATTCTACAAATATAATTTTGTATTTCATTTATATTTGCATAATGAGAGGATTGTATAGTATTTTATTATTAATAAGTTCAAATATTTTCATGACGTTGGCTTGGTACGGACATTTAAAATTTAGTGAACACAAAAAACTAGCCAGTATCAGTCTTTTTGCTGTCATTTTAATAAGTTGGGGTTTGGCATTTTTTGAATATTGTTTACAAGTCCCTGCAAACAGAATTGGTTTTAAACAAAACGGCGGACCATTTTCATTACTTGAATTGAAAGTAATTCAAGAAGTTATTGCCTTAGTGGTATTTTTGATTTTTTCATTCCTGTTTTTTAAAAACGAGACGTTCAAATGGAATCATTTTGTAGGTTTATTGTTTTTAGTTTTTGCGGTTTATTTTATTTTTAAAAAATAGATTAAAACAGTTGTAAATTGTCTATAAGTCTAACTTCTCCGCAAAATGCAGCGATACACATTGTAGCTCCCTCAACCCAATTTTCATCTAATGAAACTAAAGTTAGTGGATCTACAATTTCTATATATTCAAGGGTTAATTCACTCGTGTTGAAAAATGAACGCGCTTTTAATCGAACATCCATAGGTGTTAATTCTTTAGATAATTCTTTGGAATAGCGAAGTGTTTGAATGATGATTAATGCGTCTTTTTTTTGTTTATCACTTAACCGTAAATTTCGACTACTCATTGCTAAACCAGTGATTTCTCGTATGGTTGGACAAGCAACAATCTCTATGGCTAAGTTAAAATGTTTAGTCATGTATTTAATCACGGCAACCTGTTGAAAATCTTTCAGTCCGAAAAATGCTTTTGAAGGTTTAACAATGTCAAAAAGACGATAAACAACGTTGACAACCCCATTGAAATGACCAGGTCTTAGAGCATCTTCCATTACGTTTTTTAAAGTGCCGAGATCTAAATTGATAGTTTCTAAATTTGCAGGATAGATTTCATCAACAGAAGGAGCAAAAATGATGGAACATGCAGAATTATCCAGCATTTGAATGTCGGCTTCCAGCGTTCGGGGGTATTTTAACAAATCATCAGGATTGTTAAACTGCGTAGGATTTACAAAAATACTGACGACAATAATATCACATTGTTTTTGTGCTTCGTTGACCAAAGAAATATGGCCAAGATGTAAAGCACCCATAGATGGGACAAAACCAATAGATTTCCCTTTCGATTTTTCAATTAAAATTTGCTTTTGTAAAGCGTCAACAGTATTGCAAACTATCACAGACAACGTTTTTTAAAATGTAACAGACAACAAAACTATTTCTTTTTATTGATGTTACGCTTTTTTTTTGTAAATTTGTGAAGTTTTACCAATCTAATTTTCATTCATGGAAAAAAAGAGAATACTTTTTATGTCACAGGAAATTACACCTTTCCTTCCAAAGTCGGATATAGCATCTACTGCTAGACGATTACCTCAAGGTATCCAAGAGGCTGGTAAAGAGATTCGTGTATTTACTCCAAAGTATGGTGCTATCAATGAACGTCGTCATCAATTGCATGAGGTAATTCGTTTATCAGGAATGAATTTGATTATTGACGATACAGACCATCCGTTGATTATTAAAGTTGCTTCCATTTCCGCAGCGAGAATGCAAATTTATTTCATCGACAACGAGGAATATTTTAAGAGAAAAGGTACTGTAACAGATGATAATGGCGATTTTTTTACGGATAATGATGAACGTTGTATCTTCTTTTGTAGAGGTGTTCTGGAAACTGTAAAAAAACTAGGATGGCAACCAGACGTGATTCATTGTCATGGATGGATGACTTTGTTGATGCCAATCTATTTGAAAAAATTATATGCAAAAGATCCTCATTTTGCGGATACTAAGGTTGTGTATAGTTTGTATAATGAAAAGTTTAACAAAAATTGGGATGAACGTTTGTCTGAGAAACTTAAATTTGATGGGTTCGAAGAGGAGGTCATTGACAAGCTAAAAGATACAAGTTATGAAAATATTGTAAAAGTAATGTTACAATATTCAGACGGAGTAAACGTTAGTAGTGAAGATTTAAGTCCAGAATTAAAAGCGATTTTTGATGAAGCAACTTGTTTGAAACAAGATTATGTTCCTGAAGAGAATCAAAATAAAGTAATGTCTGAATTTTTTGATAAAGTAATTGAAGAAGTTGTTCTTATATAAAATGGAATTTATAAACTCTTTAAAGTGGCGGAAAGGTTTATCTCTTTCCGCTACTTTTTTGTTAGCACTATTCGTTTTTACAGCATGTAAAAAGAAGGAGTCTAAAAATGGTAAAGATGTCTTACCTTCAGGAGAATTGATTAATTCGAATGCAATTGATACGTTTCAATTAAAGACGTTTTCAATATTTGATGATTCCGTAAATAGCTCAAAGTCTTATTATAATTTTTTAGGTTCTTATAATGACCCCAAGTTTGGAATTGTTAATGCGGGATTTTACACACAATTAAGGCTCTCTGGATTAAATCCAATTTTTGATCAGTCGAATGTAATTGTAGTTGATTCCTTCATTCTTGGATTACAGTATGCAGGTACTTCAGGTTATTATGGCGAATTGTCTTCACAAAAAATTGGAGTGTATGAAATCACTGAAAATTTATATCTTGATTCAAACTATTACGCTGCTTCAAGTACAAATTGTAATTTTTTAGAAAATTTAGTTGAGCCTGGAACAGAAACATTTACACCCGATCCGATTAATAAAACTACGATTGATACCACGAAAGTTCCAGCGCAATTAAGAGTAAAACTCAAGAATCAATTTGCTCAAGATTTAATTAGTCATTGTCAAACAAATCCATCAGATTTTGCAAGTCAATCAGCTTTTGTGGATTATTTTAAAGGACTTTATATTCGTGTTGAAAACCCAACTCAGAGTTCTGGAAAAGGGGCAGTTTTATATTTTGACACAAAAACATCTTTGTCTAAAATGACGATTTATTACAAAGAAAATGGCGTAAAAAAACGATTCGATTTTTTAATTAATAATGAATGTGCTGATTATAATAAAATAACTTTTACTAGAGCATCCTCTAATTCAGTAGAAACGGTAATCAATGATACTGTAAGTGGTCAAAAAGAATTTTATGCACAAGCTTATGGAATAAAAGCAAAAATTGAATTCCCTGGTTTATCAAACTTATCAAAAAAGACGATAATACATAGAGCTATTTTAGAATTACCTATTGAGTATCAAGCAGGAAGTAAATATAATCCAGGTGATTATCTTGATTTTCAGAGAGATTTGCAATTTAATTCACCTTACAAAGTCAATTATTCAACAAAAGGGTATTACGATTATAACAAAAAAGCATTTATCATTGATTTAAGATTATATGCACAAGAAGTAGTTTCAAAAATCATTGATAATACTGGTATTTATGTTTTTCCAGATTATTATAATGAATCATTAGATAGAATAATATTAAATGGTTTGAATACTATTAATAAGAAAAAACCAAAATTAACGATAAAATATACAGAGTTTTAAAACAAAGTTTTATGTGTGGAATTGTTGCTTACATTGGAAAAAAAGAAGCGTATCCGATTGTTATTAAAGGATTAAAAAGATTAGAATACAGGGGTTACGATAGTGCTGGAATTGCATTGTTGGATGGAACAGAATTAAACCTCTATAAACGACAAGGAAAAGTTTCTAATTTAGAAGAATTTACTGTTGGTAAAAATGTTAAAGGGCATGCTGGAATAGGGCACACAAGATGGGCTACTCACGGTTTTCCAAATGACACGAATGCTCATCCACATTATTCTATGGATGGAAGAATTGCTTTAATCCATAACGGGATTATTGAAAATTACAATTCATTAAGAGAAGAATTAATTGCTAGGGGGTATCAGTTTTCAAGTGAAACAGATACAGAAGTTTTGGTTCATTTAGTGGATGATATCAAAAAAAATGAAAATGTTTCTTTAGAAGAAGCCGTGCGTTTAGCATTACAAAGCGTAGTTGGGGCTTACGCTATTGTCGTTCTTTCAAAAGATAATCCTAATCAATTAGTGGCAGCTCGTAAAAGTAGTCCTTTAGTAGTTGGTATTGGAAACGATGGCGACTTCTTTTTAGCATCCGATGCAACTCCAATTGTAGAATACACCAAAAGAGTGGTTTACCTTGAAGATGAGGAGATTGCAATCGTAGATTTGAAAGAAGGTTTGAGAATTGTAAATATTCGTAATCAAGAAAAAACACCTTATATTCAACAATTAGAAATGCAATTAGAAGCTTTGGAAAAAGGAGGATATGAGCATTTTATGTTGAAAGAAATTTACGAGCAACCTCGTTCTATTACAGATTGTTTTAGAGGACGTTTGGACGCTATACAAGGACGTGTTTCTTTGGGCGGGGTGAAAGAATTTGAACAAAAAATGGCCAATGCAGACCGCATTATAATGATTGCATGCGGAACGTCTTGGCATGCGTGTTTGGTTGGAGAATATTTATTTGAAGATTTGGCTAGGATAAATGTTGAAGTCGAATATGCAAGTGAATTCAGGTATAGAAATCCAATTATTTCCGAACGAGATGTCGTTATTGCTGTTTCTCAATCAGGTGAAACGGCGGATACTTTAGCAGCTTTGGAATTAGCAAAATCAAAAGGAGCAACAATTTTAGGTATTTGTAATGTTGTCGGTTCGTCTATTTCAAGAGTTACGGATGCAGGTTCTTACACACATGCTGGACCAGAAATAGGTGTAGCCTCAACTAAAGCATTTACAGCTCAAGTAACTGTTTTAACTTTGATGGCTTTATCATTAGCGCATAAAAAGGGAACTATTAGCGAGTCAAAATTCAGGTCTTTATTAACGGAATTGGAAGCAATACCCGAAAAAGTGAAAGAAATATTAGCCAAAGATAAAGAAATTGAAGTGATTGCAGCGGTATATAAAAACTCTACAAATGCACTTTATTTAGGACGTGGAAGTTCATTTCCTGTAGCTTTGGAAGGAGCATTGAAGTTAAAAGAAATATCTTATATACATGCAGAAGGATATCCAGCTGCGGAAATGAAACATGGACCAATTGCTTTAATAGATGAAGAAATGCCTGTTTTTGTTATTGCAACAAAAGGAACTTCGTATGAAAAAGTAGTGAGCAATATTCAAGAAGTTAAAGCACGAAAAGGAAAAATTATTGCAATTGTAACAGAAGGCGATATAGATGTGAAAGCAGTAGCGGACCATGTCATCGAAATTCCTGAAACGGATGAAAACTTGGTGCCATTATTGGCTACAATTCCTTTGCAATTATTGTCTTACCATATTGCTGTAATGAGAGGCTGTAATGTTGATCAACCACGAAATTTAGCAAAATCTGTTACTGTAGAGTAAATTAAAACAGACACTATATCTTAGCCTTGAGGAAACTCAGGGCTTTTTTTGTAACCGAATTTGATAAGGTCGTTATGGTTGAAAATCTCCATGTATGAAAGCAAAATTTGTAAAGAAAATATTTCATCTAGTGATGGTGTGTATTTCAGTACTTTCAGTGGCCTTTTCGTATTCAAAATATGAAAAAAAAGAATTAAGTTTGGAAGAAGCAATTCGAGATAAATGGATTAATGTTAATTATATTCACGCCGCTAAGTTTTCGAATTTAGAAATGGTTGTTTTTAATAAAACCAGATATTATATACATCTTAAGCTTCCCAAAAATTCAATAGTAAAATTAGTAGGGAAAAGAAAATTGTTTTTTAAAATTTCAATGAATGAGTTTATAGATTTATGCCCTCACGCAAATGTCGATCAAGAGATTATTGGAAAATGTTTTCAAAAAAATTAATAACCTGAGGTGTTTCTGTGTTAATAAAGACATTTTCTAAATTCTTTTCGTAAATTTGAATAAATAGCAATTCAATGTCTTCTTCAAATAAACAAACTGCGGTTAATACTTCTTATATTAGTCTTATTGGGAATTTTATTCTCGCTGTAGGAAAAGGATTAGCTGGAGTTTTAGGGAATTCTTACGCTTTAATTGCTGATGCGATTGAATCTACAACAGATGTTTTTTCTTCTTTTTTAGTTTTATTTGGATTAAAATATTCTACAAAACCCGCGGATGAAAATCATCCTTATGGACATGGACGAGCCGAAGCCTTAATTACCTTTGTTGTCGTTGGTTTTTTAGTTGTTGCTGCGGTAATTATTGCGCACGAAAGTATTATTCATATTCAACAACCTCATGATGCTCCAAAGCCATTTACCTTGATTTTTCTGGCGATTATTATCATTATCAAAGAAACATTTTTTCAAATTGTCAATAAAAGAGCGAAACAAACCAATAGTTCAAGTTTAAAAGCAGATGCATGGCACCATAGAAGTGACGCTATTACTTCCGTAATGGCTTTTATCGGAATTTCCATCGCTTTGTACATGGGGAAAGGTTACGAGTCTGCCGATGATTGGGCTGCGCTTTTAGCTTCGGGCTTTATTATTTACAATGCTTATTTGATTTTTCGTCCTGCTTTGGGTGAAATAATGGATGAACACAGCCACGACGATATAGTGGAAGAAATTAAAATAATTTCAATAACTGTGAAAGGAGTATTAGCGACTGAAAAATGTTTTGTCCGTAAAACGGGAATGGTCTATTTTGTAGATTTACATGCAATTGTTGACGGTGATTTAACTGTACGCAAAGGACATGAAATAGCACATGATTTGAAAAAGTCACTCATGGAACAAATTCCGCAAATAGCCAATGTTTTGGTGCATGTTGAGCCAGGTAATATGAAGTATATACATAAAGATATCACTTCAAAATAATACTCACAGTTCCATTCATTGAATTCGATTTTCCATCATTGGGTTCAATAATGTAATAATAACTTCCTACTGGTAAAAGTTCTCCGTTAAAATAACCATTCCAAGGTTTTTGTGCATAGTTGGAA